>JBKPBU010000001.1:0-2481 GCA_046727015.1 Candidatus Methylomirabilota bacterium
CGCGGCGACCTCCGCACCTGGATCAGCAGCATGCTCGCGCCCAGGATCAGCGTGAAGAAGACGACGATGAGCGCGGAGGCATAGCCGAGGTTCAGGTACTTGAAGCTCGTCTGGAACACGTAGAGGTTCAGGGTCTCCGACGCGAAGCCCGGGCCGCCCTCGGTCATGACGTAGACGATGTCGAAGACCTTGAGCGCGTCGATGGTCCGGAAGAGGGCGGCCACCACCAGCGTCGAGCGCATGAAGGGCAGCGTGAGATGCCAGAAGATCTGCCATCCGGAGGCGCCGTCCACGCGGGCGGACTCGAAGGGCTCCGAGGGCAGCGTGGCCAGGCCCGCCAGGCAGATCAGGGCGGTCATCGGCGTCCACATCCACGTCTCCACCAGGAGCAGCGACGGGATGACGGACCGGGGGCTCGACACCCACGCGCTGCCGGCCAGGCCCACGCTGCGCAGGACGTAGTTCAAGACGCCGATGGTTGGGCTCATCATGGTCATCCACACCAGCGCCATGGCCACCGGCGTGGCGATCATCGGGAGGAGCACGAGGGTGCGCGCCAGCCCGCGACCCGGAAAGTTCCGGATGAGCAGGTGCGCGATGCCGAGGCCCAGGGTGACGGTGAGCGCGACGGCGCCCACGGTGAAGATCAGCGTGACGCGGAAGGCCGGCCAGAACCGCTCGTCGCGGACGAAGAGCTGAGCGTAGTTGTCCAGCCAGATAAATCGGGGACCGAGCACGCTCGAGGCATACCACTCGTGCAGGGAGAGATAGGCGGTGTACACGAGCGGGACCACCAGGAGGAGCGCCATCGCGATGACGGCGGGCGCGGGCAGAATCCAGCGCAGGTGGCGCTCCACCCAGCGCTCGATGCCGCCGGAGGCACTCGGGCGGGCAGGGAGGACCCTGGCCCCGACCTCCGGCGACGTGAGAGAGGACACGGCGGCCGGCGCGCTACTGGGTTTTCTTGATGATCTCGGCCACGCTCTTCTGGGCGCGCTCGGCCGCGTCCTTGGCGTCCTGTCCCTCGATCACCGCGACGATCGCGGCGCCGATGGCATCGCGCGTCTCCGGCACCGCCACCACGACGGGATTGGCCTGATTCGGGTAGCTGTCCGGCAACGTGGCCTGAAAGGCGCTCAGCCACTCTTTGGGCAGACCCGACTGGAACTCCGGGCTCTCCCACGCGCTCTTCCGCGCCACGGGGATCTTCGCCTTCGCCTGCCGGAGCACCATGTCGCGGCTCGTGGCCCACTGCAGGAAGTACCAGGCGGCCTCCTTGTTCTTCGATTGGGCCGAGATGGAGATCGCCCAGGAGATAAGCGGCGTGTGGCTCCCGCCGGGACCACGCGGAATGCGCGCATAGCCCAGGAGCCCGGCCACCTTCGACTTCGTCGGGTTCTCGAAGCTCGACACCCAGTTGCTCGAATCGCTCGCCATGGCGACCCGCCCCTGGGACATGAGGTCCACCACCTCGTACGTGTGCACGTTCACCACGCCCGGCGGCCCGTATTCGCGCAGCATGCGCCCGTAGGTCTCGAGCCCCTTCACCGCGGCCGGCGAGTTGAGCAGCGGCTGGTTGTCCTTGTCGAGCCACTGCCCGCCGAAATTGAAGATGAACGGCGCCAGCGTGTAGACGGCGGCCGAGCGCTTGCCCCGGGAGACATAGCCGTAGAAATTGTTGCTCTTGTCCGTGAGCTTCTTGGCGGCCGCCTCCCATTCCTCCATCGTCTGCGGCACCGCCACGTTCTTCGCCTTGAACACGTCCTTGCGGTAGTAGAGGAGCTGCACCTCGGGATAGAGCGGCACGCCGATGAGCTGGCCGCCCACGGTGGCGATCTGGCGGGTGTTGGGGAAGAAATCGTCGAAGGCGAACTGCGGACTCGTCACCGCCGGGTTCGACAGGTACTTCTGGATCGGCTCGTACCAGCCCGCCTTGAGAAAGCGCAGGCCGTCCCAGGACGTGAGGCTCATGAAGCCGTCGACCGAGCCGGATCCCGAGACCATCTCGACCGCGAGCTTCTGACGGAACTGATCCTCGGGAAAGATTTCCCACGCGACCTTGATGCCCGTCAGCTGCTCGAACTCGGGGATGGCGGGACGAATGATCTCGTTCGTCCAGTCGTGGCTATTGACCAGGAAGCGCAGCTGCTTGCCGCTGTAGCGCTTCCAGTCGAAGCCGGCCTGGGCGCCGACGGGCGGGGGACCCGACACGGACCATCCGAGGAACGCGACCAACACCGTCGCCATGCCGCCGAGCGCTATCCGTCGTGTCCACGTCGCCATGCTTGCCTCCTCGATGCTATTCCTGCGAGTCTCCGCCAGACACTCGGTGGCGCGATGCCACGGCGCACGCAAGCCTATGCCAGAGCCCACTCCTCCGCAACCCGTGCCAAGCTCTAACTTAGAGGTCCGCGACCCTTGACGAAGCCTTGGCGTAGGTGCAGGATCACCGCGCTACCCGGATCAGGACGTGGCGGAGTC
>JBKPBU010000002.1:0-11940 GCA_046727015.1 Candidatus Methylomirabilota bacterium
CAGCGACCACGCCGGGCAACGGGAGCCCAAGGGCGAAGACGAGGCAGGCCGCGGCGCCGATGCTCGCGTTGATGATGAGGCAGGGACGGCGGCGCCCGCCGAAGAGCCGGTCACTGACGGCGCCCCACACCAGTCGCGAGACGGTGCCGCCCGCCTGGGCCGCCGCCAGCAGGCCGCCCGCGGCGACCACGCCGTAGCCGAGACGTTCGCGGGCGTAGAGAGCGAAGTAGGCGAGCACGGACGACTGCGTCAGCGCCATCGTGAAGCCGGAGACGAGCAGAATGACGAAGGAGCGGTTGTGCAGGAACCGGCCTACCTCGGCAAAGCGCGGCGGGTTCTCGATGTCAGGGGCGGCGACGCCAGTGCCCGGACCCCGGCCGCTCAGCAGCCCCGCGAGCGCGCCGAGGGCGGCGCAGCCCGCCGCCACGGCAAAAGCGGCGTGCCAGCCCCAGCGAACGGCGACCGCAGGCAGGGTGAAGGCCGCGAACATGCCCCCGAGCGTCAGGCCCGTCTGCTTGATGCCCATGGCGACGCCGCGCTCGCGCATGGGGAAGCGCTCGATGATGGCCTTGCCCGTGGCCGGGTTGACGACCGAGAAGCCCACACCCGCTCCAAAGAGACAGGCCAGCAACACGGTGAAGCGCGGCGCCTCACCCGCCAGCGCGATCATCGCCGCCTCGAGAAGAAGGCCGGCCGCCAGTGTCGGGCGAACTCCCAGGCGGTCCGTGATCCAGCCCGCGGGCAGGGACATGAGCACGCCGCCCAGGTAGATCGCGGGCACGAGGAGCCCGATCTGCGCGCGCGTCAGGTCGAGCGCGTCGAGCAGCACGGGGGCGAGGGGAGCGACGGCGAGGGCGGCGGCGGCGCTCAGCGCGTGCGCGCCGGTCAAGAGCAGGAGGACCGTCCAGCGTGAGCGCTTCACAGGAGTCCCTCGAGCGGGTACACTGCCCAACACCTTTAGCATAGCCGTCACTCCGGAGGAGGGTTCAACGCGTGGGAGCATTTGATCTGAAGGGGCGAGTGGCGGTGGTCACGGGTGGCAACGGCGGCATTGGTCTCGGCATGGGACGCGGGCTCGCGGAAGCGGGCGCGGCCGTCGTGGTGGCAGCGCGCAATCGCGAGAAAAGCGGGCGGGCCGTGGCCGAGCTGCGCGGGCTGGGAGCCGAGGCCGAGGCTATCGAGGTGGACGTGGCCGACGAGGGCTCGGTCGAGGCGCTCGTCAAGGCGACCCTCGCGCGCTTCGGCAGGCTCGACGTCCTCGTCAACAACGCCGGCATGAACATCCGCAAGCCCGTGGAGAGCCTGGCCCTCGCCGAGTGGCGTCAGGTCATCGACGTCAACCTCACCAGCGCTTTCCTCGCGAGCCGTGCCTGCCACCCCGTCATGAAGAAGCAGGGTGGCGGCAAGGTCATCAACATCGGATCCATGATGTCCATCTTCGGCGCCTCGTTCGCGCCCGCGTACGCGGCCTCCAAGGGTGGCATGGTCCAGCTGACGAAGGCCATGGCCGCGGGGTGGGCCGTCGACAACATCCAGGTCAACGCGGTGCTGCCGGGCTGGATCGACACGGAGCTCACGCAGCGGGCGCGCCAGCAGATCGAGGGGCTGCACGAGAGTGTGGAGAGGCGCACGCCGGCGAAGCGATGGGGCGTCGAGCAGGACATGGCCGGCGTCGCCGTCTTCCTCGCCAGCCCCGCGTCCGATTTCGTCACGGGGGCGGCCATCACGGTTGACGGCGGCTACTCCATCCAGGGCTGACGGGGTAAACTCTGAAAGCAATGATCCGCCGGGTTGGCCTGTTCCTCTGTCTCGCGATGGTCGTCGGCGGCTGCGCGTCCACGCTCCCGATCGAGCGGGAAACGACGCGGCCGAGGTCGGGCGCCGCTCTCCGGTTCGGGGTGGACACGTTCGCGTTCCGCAATGACATCCGCTGGAAGAATCCTGGCAAGATCGACATGTACGCCAACTATTGCTTCGTCATGGCTCGCGGCGTCACCCAGTTCCACCGGTTCGCGCGCTTCGCTCCGGAGCTGCCGCGCGTGGAGCCTGACGCCTACACGGGGCTCGTGAGAGAGGTGGTGGCGCGGGCGCCGTGGGAGGATCCGCTGCCTGCTTCGGAGCGGATCGTGATTCCCGGCTACGCCTCCCTCCACGAGTTCTCCGCTGCCCAGGAGCCGGCCGTGAAGGCGGGCCTCGGCGGGTTCGTGTGGACGTTCATCCACTGGACCAACTGGCGCGTGACCTTCCCGGTGACGGCGGGGCAGCAGGAGCGCGTGGCGCGCGAGACGCTGGCCGAGCTCGACGCGGGCCGCATGGTGCAGCTCCTCGTCACCAACCTGCCCAAGGTGGAGCTGAACCACACGGTCATCGCCTATGACTACCGGATCTACGAGGGCCGCTTCCTCGAGTTCACCGTGTACGACCCCAACGAGCCAGGGGAGCCGGGCCGGGTGGCCTTCGATCGGGCCGAGCGCACCTTCTTCGCCTCCGGCGTCTACGACACCGAACCGGGCACCATCCGCGCCTTCCGCATGTACTATTCTCCCTTCCTTTAACATGACCGAGCGCATTTCCATCGTGGCGGCCGGTGTGGTCACGGCCATCGGCCAGGACATCGACACCTTCTGGGCCGGGCTCTTGACCGGCACCGAGGGAATCTCGGCCATCGAGCGCTTCCCCGTGGACGATCTCCGCGTGGGGCGCGGCGGCGAGATCAAGAAGCTCACCCGCCCGGTGGACTGGCGGCGCGTCCCCGATTGCCGCGCGACGCGCCTGCTCGTGTCGGCCGCCGACGATCTGTGCACCCAGGCCGGCGAGCGGCCGCTGGACGTCGAGCCCGAGCGGCTCGCGATCGTCGTGGGCACGGCGCTCGGAGGGGTGGAAGAAGGGGAGCGGGCCCTGCACAGCGGATCGGCGAGACGCCTGCGGAGGGCGCTCTACGACGCGCCCACGCACCGGCTCGCGCGCTGGCTGGGCGCTCGCGGCCCCGCGGTGACGGTCGCGACGGCGTGCGCCTCGGGCGCCACCGCGCTCGGGATGGGGGCCGAGATGCTCCGCCGGGGCGAGGCCGACGCCGTCGTCGCCGGCGGCTACGACATCCTCTGCCGCTTCGTGATGCGCGGCTTCGACGGGCTCCGCGCGCTCACGCGCGAGCGCGTGCGGCCCTTCGACCGGCGCCGCAGCGGGCTCCTGCTGGGGGAGGGGGCGGGACTCCTCCTGCTTCGGCGCGAGCGGGAGGCCGGCGCCGGACGGCTCGGCACGCTCCTGGGCTACGGCAGCGCCAGCGATGCCGCGCACGTCGCGGCGCCCGACCCGCACGGCCGCGGCATCGAGCGCGCCATGCGCTCGGCGCTCGTGGACGCCGGGGTCGCCCCGGGCGACATCGACTTCGTGAGCGCCCACGGGACGGCGACGCCGCTCAACGATCCCATCGAAGCGGCCGCGCTTCGCCGGGTGCTCGGGCCTCGCGGCGGCGCAGTGCCCGTCAACTCGATCAAGGGCGCGCTCGGCCACACCATGGGCGCCGCCGCGGCTCTCGAAGCCATTGTCTGTCTCCTCGCGGGGCGCCGCGGCCAGGTGCCGGCCACCCTCGGCCTCGAGGAGCGCGATTCCGCCTGCGATCTCGACTGCGTCCAGGGCACACCGCGCGCCCTGCGGCCGCGCGTGAGCTTGTCCACGTCGCTCGGCTTTGGCGGATGCAATGCCGCCCTCGTGATCGAGAGCGCCTGATGCGCGCTCCGGCGATCCGGGCCATCGGGCTCCTCTCGGGCTGGGGACGGGGGGCGGGGGCCGTGCCCGCCGACGCCGCGCGGGCCGCCGGGGGACGCGCCGTCCTGACCCTCGAGCGGCCCGCCCTCGACCCGGAGCGCTTCCGGCGCTCGCGGCGCGAATGTCTCCTGGGGGTTGCGGCGGTGGGCGCCATGCTGGAAGATGCGGGGGTAGGGCCAGAGGCCATCGCGGGGGAGCGCACGGCGCTCCTCTTCGCGACCGCCGCCGCCTACGCGGGCTCCAACCGCGAATTCATCGAGGCGCGCGGCGGCAGCGTGTATTTTCCCTACACGGCGCCGGCGGCGCTGGCGGCCGAGGTCGCCATCGAATTCGAACTGGCGGGACCGTACGAGATCCTGATCGGCGGGGCCCCGGCCACGATGCGAGCGGTCCTGCGCGCGGCGGCGCTTCTCGATGCAGGAGCGTGCGATCGCGCGCTGGTCCTGACCGTCGACGTCTTCGAGGAATGCGCGGACCTGTTCAAGAGCGGCCGAGGGCGGCTCGCGCGCCCGCTCGTGGAGGCGGCGGGCTGCCTCTGGCTCGAGCCGGGCGAGGGAACGCTCAGCCTCGCTCACCAGCGTGGCGGCGCCCGCGAGCCCGACGGCGCTCGGGAGCGCCTGGGCGAGACGCTGGCCTGCGAGCCGGTGGCGGCACTGGCGCTCGCGCGCGACAGCGGCGCGGGGGGGCCGGTGAGCGTGCATGGTGCGTGGCGCGGCGAGACGGCGCGGCTCGCGTGGAGCCAGAGCCCATTCCTGGGGCCCGGAGCGGCGCAGCCCGAGGGGAGGCGGATCGCATGACGCAGAAGGAAGTCCTGGACGAGCTCAAGGCGCTGATCGTGGAACGCCTCAAGTTCGATCCGAGCCGCGCGGCAGAGATGACGCTCGAGACCACGCTGCCCAGGGGCGTCGAGGGCTCGCTCGGTCTCGATTCCCTGGACTTCATCGAGCTCTCCGTCGCCATGGAGGAGCGCTTCGGCATCGTCATCGACGAGGCTGAGAGCCTCGCCGACGATTTTCTTTCCCTCGATACCCTGTCCCGCTTCGTCCTCTCGAAGGTGAAATGACCCGCGTTGTCGTCAGCGGCCTGGGCGTCGTCAGTCCATATGGCACCGGCGTCAAGACGTTCTGGGCCGGCCTCTCCACCGGCGAGTGCGCCATCCGGCCCCTGACCGTCATCGACACTGAAGGCTTCCGGTCTCGAATCGCCGCGGAGGTACCCGCCGACGTCTTCGGCAGCCTCGGCGTCTCCCGGCGGCGCTCGCGCGCCGATCGCCTGGCCCTGGCCGCGGCCCGCGAAGCGCTGGCCGATGCCGACCTCGCGCCGCGGGATCGGACGGACATGGCGCTCATCGTCGGTGCCGTGGGTGGCGGCATGCTCGAGGGGGAGTCGTGGTACTGGGACGAGGCGCTCCAGCCGGGGTCTTCGCCAAAGATCGGAGCGCTACGCTCCATCTTGCCCACAAGCCACTCGGAGGTCATCGGCTGGCGGCTCGGCCTCGGCGGACCCAGGGAAACCGTGGTCATGGCCTGTGCCTCCGGCGCGGCCTCCATAGCCTTCGGCGCCGACCTCATTCGTTCCGGCGCGACCCCGCTGGCGCTCGCGGGGGGCGTGGACGCCATCACACGCATCTGCTTCATGGGCTTCAACGCGCTCAAGCTGCTCGACCCCGAGCCGTGCCGCCCCTTCGACCGCGGCCGGCGCGGCATGTCCATCGGCGAAGCCGCCGCTTTTCTCGTGCTCGAAGACGCCGAGCACTGCCGCAGCCGTGGCGGACGCGCGCTCGGCCAACTGCTGGGCGCCGGCGTCACCACGGACGCCCACCACGTGACGGCGCCGCACCCGGAGGGCGAGGGGATGATCCGCGCCATGCGCGAAGCCCTCGCCGCGGCCGGTCGAGAGCCGGGCGACATCGGCTACGTCAACGCCCACGGCACCGGCACGCCGCAGAACGATCGCGTCGAAGCCCTCGCCATGGCGCGCGTCTTCGGGGAGGGCCGGGTGCTGGTGAGCTCGACCAAGTCCCTGGTTGGCCACACGATGGCGGCGGCGGGCAGCGTGGAGGCGGCCGCGACGCTCCTCTCGCTGCAGCACGGGCTCATCCCGCCCACGGCGAACCTGCGCGATCCGGACCCGGAGGTGCCTTTCGACTGTGTTGCCGAGACGGCGCGCCCCGTCGAGGTGGATGCCGCGCTGTCCAACTCCTTCGGCTTCGGCGGCCAGAACGTGAGCTTGATCTTCGGCCGATGATGTCAGGGCGCCGGGTGGTGATCACGGGGATGGGCTCCGTCAGCGCGGCCGGGGCGGGCGGCATGCCGGCGGTGGCCGAGGCCCTCGCGCGGCGGCCGGCCACCATCGCACCGGTGGCGGCCTTTGCCCTCGACGGGTGCACGAGCCGCCTCGCGGCCGAGGTCGACGAAGCGCGCTTCATGGCGCTGCTCGACCCGGACAGCGTGCGCCGGCTCTCGCGCATCTGCCGCATGACCCTGGCTGCCTGCCGCGCCGCGGTCGAGGAGGCCGGGCTCCCGGGCGGCACGCGACTGGGTCTCGTCGTGGGCAGCGAGTACGGAGACTTCCGATCCGGCGCGGAGTTCGTCGACGGCTTCCTCCGTCGCGGGCCGGCGGGGCTCTCGCCGCTGACGTTCCCGAGCACGGTGATGAACAGCATGGCCGCGGTGACGGGCATCGCCATCGATGCCAAGGCAACCTCGGTGACGCTCAATCAGGCGACCGTGGCCGGCGACCTCGCCGTGGCACGGGGGGTCGCGCTCATCGCCGACGGCCGGGCAGAGGCCGTGATCGCCGGTGGCGTGGATGAGCTCTTCAGCCACGTCTACCGGAATCTCGCCCGGTTGGGCGCGCTCTCCCCGATGGGAGGAGGCGCTCCCGAGGGCTGCCGGCCCTACGCGAAGGACCACAACGGGCCCGTGCTGGGCGAAGGCGCCACCTTTGTCGTGCTGGAAGAACGGGAGGCGGCGCGGGCGCGCGGCGCCGACATCCATGCCGAGATCCTGGGCGCCGCTTGGGGCGCGATCCCCGTGGCCCCGCATTCGGCCCCGATCCGCCGGCGAGACGCGCGCGCCATCGCGCGACGCGCGTTGGACCAGGCCGGCGTCGGCGCGGGCGCGCTCGCGCGGTGCTACGGCTCGGGCAACGGTGACCCCGCGCTCGACGACTGGGAGTTCCGGCTCCTCGAAGCCGACGGCATGCGGGAGCCGGTGTCGCTGGCGTCCCTTTTCGGCCAGCACGCAGGCCTCGGCGCTCTCCGGGTCGCCGCCGCCGCGCTCGACGCGCGGACGGGACGCGCGCCTTCGCTCGTGCACGGCATTGCCCGCGGGGGCTGCCGCACGGCCCTGGTGATCGGGCAGGTGGCATGAGCGACCACGTCGCCGTCATCCCGGTCTTCAACGAAGCTCCGACGATCGGCAGTCTCGTGGCGCGCGTGGCGCGCCATGGCCCCGTGCTCGTCGTTGACGACGGCTCCTCCGACGACAGTGCGGGGGCCGCCGCGGCGGCCGGCGCGGCCGTGATTCACACGGGCCGCCGCCGCGGCAAGGGCGCGGCGCTGCGTTTGGGTTTCGCCGAAGCGCTCCGACGCGGCGCCCAGCGCGTCCTTACCCTGGACGGCGACGGGCAGCACGATCCGGAGGATGTCCCGCGACTCCTCGCGGCTTCCGCCGCACTGCCCGACGCGCTCGTCGTCGGCGGCCGGCTCGCCGACGGCGGCGCCTCCATGGACCCCGCCCGCCTCAACGCGCTGCGCATCGCCGGATTCTTCATCAACTGGTTGACCGGGCAGCACGTGGGCGACACGCAGTCGGGCTTCCGCGTCTACCCGCGGGCCCTGCTCGAGGCGGTGGTGCCCCGACGCGGCGGCTTCGTGCTCGAGAGCGAGATGCTGGTGCGGGCCGGTCTCGCCGGTTTCGCCATCCGCGAGATCGCAGTCACGCCGAGGCTCGGGGCCGGGCGACCGAGCCGCTTCCGGCCGCTTCGTGACGGCACCGCCGTGGCGACGTACCTCATCGGCCGCGGCATCGTGCGCTGGGTGCGCGATGCGCGGATCGTCGCGGCGGCGCTCCTGAGGCCCTTCACCCCCGCGCGCTTCGCGCAGCGTCATCGCGAGATGCACCGCTTCGCGACGCCGTATCGCTATAACTACGGCGCCTACGGGATGGCGATGGGAGCCTTCGTGCTCGACCGGATCGCCCGGACCTGGCGCGGCTGGTGGGTGGACCCGCGGGCGTGGGTCATGCGCCGCGCGGCCCTGGCCACGATCGCGCTGCCCGCGCTGGCGGCGACGGCGGCGCTGCAGCGGGCGCTGGGACTCGGACGCCGGCGGGGTCCCGATCTCGTCTCGCCCATCGTGCGGTGGGGTTACTCGCAGCAACGGCTGGCCGCCTCGCTCCCCGGCGCCCTACGGCCCGGAATACCGCCGGTCGACTACGACGTGCTCGTGGTGGGCGGTGGTCCCGCGGGATCGACGGTCGCGACCTTCCTCGCGCGCGGAGGCCTGCGCGTGGCGGTGGCGGAGCGCGAGGTGTTCCCGCGCTTCCACGTGGGCGAGTCGCTCCTGCCCGCCATGATGCCGGTACTGGACCGCCTCGGCGTGCGCGAGCGCGTCGAGCGAAACGGGTTCCTCGTCAAGTACGGGGCGGCCTTCCACGACCAGGAGTCGGACCTCGAATACCGTTTTTACTTCCGCGAGGGCAACCCGTGGCCCCACTACAGCTACGAGGTGCCGCGCGGCGAGTTCGACCAGCTCCTGCTCGAACACGCCGCCAAGGAGCCCGGCGTGAGCCTGCTGCAGCCGGCCACGGTGGAGCGCGTCGCATTCGACGCGGACGGCGCCACCATCGGAATCCGTGAGGACGGCGCCGCGCGAGATCTTCGAGTCGCTTTCATCGTGGACGCCAGCGGCCGTGACGGCTTCCTTGCCTCGCGCCGCGTGGGGCGCCGCGAGGCTATCCCCGGACTCGGCAAGGTCGCCCTCTTCGCCCACTACGAGGGCGCGCCACGCTGGCCGGGGCGCGACGAGGGGCTGATCCGGCTGTACATCTTCGAGGAGGGCTGGTTCTGGTGGATCCCGTTCAGCGGCGATCTCACGAGCATCGGCTGCGTGCTGCACGCCCGGACTGCTCGTGGCCGCGAGGGTTCGCTCGAAGCGCTGTTCGAGGAGATGATCGCGCGCTGCGGCCGCGTCGCGGACGGTCTCCGGGACGCCCGGCGCGTCACGCCGGTGCGGAGCGCCGCCAACTTCTCCTACCGGACGCACCCGGTGGCGGGCGACCGGTTCGTCTGCGTGGGCGACACCCTGGCCTTCGTGGACCCCATCTTCTCCTCCGGCGTCTACATCGCCATGCAGACAGGCGAGATGGCGGCCGGGGAGATCCTCGCGGCCTTCGCCGAGCGCCGCTTCGAGGCGCGGCGATTCAACGGGTACGTCCGGCGCGTCCGCCGGGGCGTCAGCCCGTTCGTGCGCTTCATCCGCCGCTACTACGAGCCCGCCTTCCTCGAAGTGTTCCTCCAGCCGCGCGACCGGCTCGGAGTTCTCAGCGGTGTCCTCGGCGTCCTGGCGGGCGGCGCCTTCCTCCGTATGCGGTTCCGCATGCGGAGCTCGCTCGCGATCTTCTTCGCCCTCGTGCGCGTCAAGCGCTGGCTGCGGCGCTGGCGCGGGCGGCCGGTGGAGTCGAGGCTCGAGTGGTGAAGCTCCGCGAGTTTCTGCCTCGCGGCTACGCGTTCACGGTGGTGGGCATTGCCGTCGGCGTGGCTGGGCTCGTGTCCCTGGGCGCCATGGCCGAGCGCATCACGCGCTTCATCGAGGGGGGTGACCGCTTCGTGCTGGGCCAGATCTCCGTCGCGGGCGAGGGGATGGGCATGGGCACCGGCTTTACCGCCGGCGGGCTCCTCTCGGCGGCCAAGATCCGCGAGATCGCCGCCGTGCCCGGCGTCTCCGGGGTCCAGGCGCAGGTCATGCTGCCGCTCAACACCAGCACCTCCAACTTCATGACGCTGACGCAGGAGCTGGTCATGGGCATGGACCTGAGCGTGCCCATCCCCAACCGTAACTACCGGGAATTGCCGGTCGCCTCCGGCCGGCCGCTCCGCACGGACGACCGGCGATCCGCGGTGCTGGGTGCGGAGTTCGCGGCCTCGCGGCACCTCCGGACCGGCGCCACGGTGTCTCTGGGCGGACAGGATTTCGCCGTGGTCGGGATACTCGAGAAGACCTTCACCGCGCCCGACCGCTTCGCGCTGGTTCCGATCGAAGACGCGCGCGAGCTGTGGCTCAGGCGCGACCCGCTCCTCGTCCAGGTCTTCGGCGCCGGCAGCCTCCGTCGCGGAGACCTCAACACGGGGGCGGCCGTCGGCTGGAGTGATGGCGAGAGCCCCGACGCGGTTGCCCGGCGCATCCAGACGACGGTGACCGGCCTCAACGTCACCATCCCGGGCGAGCTGAGCCGCCTCCTGCGCCAGTCGACCGCCTTCTTCTCCGCGCTGCTGCTGGGTATCGGCGCTCTCGGGCTCCTCATCGGAGGCTTGTCGCTTGCGAACACGGTGACGGCAGCCGTCTTCGAGCGCATTCGCGACTTCGGGATCAAGCGGGCGCTGGGCGCCACGGACATGGCTCTCCTCCGCGAGGTGCTGGGCGAGGGGCTCCGGGTGAGCCTCTGGGGCGGGGCGGCGGGCGTGCTGCTGGCGTGGAGCATCGGCACGGCGGTCGACGCGCGCGTGCTCCGCGACGGCCAGCAGCTCTTCCTCTTCTCCCCGCGCCTGCTCACCTTCGCCCTCGTCTTTTCGCTCGCGCTGGGTGCGCTGGCGGCCGGGTACGCGACGCTCCGTATCGTCAGGCTGTCGCCCGCGGAGGCGATCCGGCGAGGATCTTGACGTCTCCAATGCTGAGGGCGGCCGGACTTTCCAAGACGTATGCAGGCCCGCACGGCGTACCCGTGCCGGTGCTCCACGGGATCGAGCTCGAGGTCAAGAGCGGCGAGTTCGTGGCGGTCGTCGGAGCATCGGGCTCGGGCAAGTCCACGCTGCTGAACCTCCTGGGGCTGCTCGAGCCCGCGTCCGCCGGCGAGGTCTGGCTCGGCGAGGAGCGCGTGAGCCATCTGGGCCGCCGTGCCCAGGCGCGAGTGCGCGGGGCCTCCATCGGCTACGTCTTCCAGTCCTTCCTGCTGCTCTCCGGACTGACCGCGCTCGACAACGTGCTGCTCGCCGCGCGCTACGTCGGCCGGGACCGCGCCCTCGCCCAGCGGCAGGCGCTGGCGCTCCTCGAGCGCATGGGCGTCGCGCACCGCAAGGACCACTACCCGCCCCAGCTCTCGGGCGGGGAGCAGCAGCGCGTCGCCTACTGCCGGGCCGTGCTCAATCGGCCGCCGCTCGTGCTGGCAGACGAGCCGACCGGCAATCTCGACGACGAGCACGCGCGGGTGATCCTGGCCGAGCTTCGGGCCTCGACGGCGGAGCGTGGCGCTGCCGTGGTGCTCGTCACGCACCGG
This sequence comes from Candidatus Methylomirabilota bacterium, assembly GCA_046727015.1. GTDB lineage: Bacteria > Methylomirabilota > Methylomirabilia > Rokubacteriales > CSP1-6 > AR37. The sequence continues at coordinate 11,265 of JBKPBU010000002.1, forward strand.
CCCGAGGCGCAAGCCGGCGCCGACCGCGTGCTGCGGCTGCGCGACGGCCGGCTCGTCTAGCGGGCCGGACCGCGTGACCGTTCTCCGCTCGCCGTGGGCCGTCGCCGGCCTCGCGGCCCTCCTCGGGTTGCTGCTCCTGCTGCCCGGCCTCGGCCGCGCACCGTTCGACGATCCAGGCGAGGGCCAGCACGCCGAGATTGCGCGCGAGGCGTGGGTCTCCGGCGATCTCCTCGACCTCCGGTTCAACGGTGTCCGCTACTTCGACAAGCCGCCGCTGCTGTACTGGCTGATCGCGCTCGACTTCCGTGTCTGGGGTCAATCGGAGTGGGCCGCGCGGTTGCCTTCGGTCGCCGGTGCGGCAATCGCCGCTGCGGCCACGGCCCTGCTGGGCGCCCGCCTCCTGGGTCCCAGCGCCGGTCTCCTCGCCGCCGCCGCGCTGCTGTCCTGCGCGCTCTTCACCGTCTTCGGCCGCTACGTCCGCCCCGAGACGCTCTTCGTGGCCGCGATCCAGTGTGGCCTGACGGGGCTCCTGCTCGGCGTGGAGAAGGACGGGCGGCGTGCCCGGCGCTGGGCGGTCGCGGGCTGCGCCGCGCTCGGCGTGGCGGCGCTCGCCAAGGATCCGCTCGGGCTCGTGGGGCCGCTGGCCGCCGTCGCCGCCGCGCTCGCGGCCTGCGGG
>JBKPBU010000003.1:0-1663 GCA_046727015.1 Candidatus Methylomirabilota bacterium
CTGGCTTAGATGGTTCCTTTCCGCTTTTCGATGAGCGCCTGCTTGAGCTGCTCGATCATGGATTCGAGCTGGTGGAGGTTGGGGTTGACCGCGACGGCGCGCTCGAAGTAGGCGAGCGCCTGCTCGGGCTTGTCGAGGTGGAGATAGATCTGCCCGTAGCCGGACAGCGCTCCCCAGTGCTGCGGGTTGCGCTTTACCACCTCGTCACAGTCGCGGAGGGACTTGTCGTACTCGCCGATCAAGAAGTAGACCGTGGCGCGCTTGTTCCACCCCTCTGCGAAATCGGGCTTGAGCCTGATGATCTCGGTGAAGGTGTCGATGGCAGCCTGGCCTTGGCCGTGGTTCATCTGCTCCACGCCGACGGCAAAGAGGCCGTCCACCTTGGGATCGCCCGAGCGGCTCCATACCTGCCAGATCGAGTTCTCGGACAGGGCGCGCACGAGGTCGTCCTGATCTCGGAGTGTCTTGAAGAGCGCGGGCAGCTCGGCCGGCGTGCCGAGCTCGCCCATCCAGGCCGCGGCCAAACGGCGCGCCTCGACGTCGGCGCTCGTGAGATCGCGGAGCGCCTGCTGCCGCGAGGGGCGCGGCTTGTCCTGGGCGTCGGCCGCCGCCGGCATGAGAAGCGGCATGAGCGGCATGAGAAGAATCACGGCCAGAGCCGGCGCGAGCGCGTTCACGCGGGGCGCCCGATGAGTGAGAGGAACTGGGCCTCGTCCAGCATGGTCACGCCGAGACGCTTGGCGTCATCGGCCTTCGACCCTGCGTCTTCACCCACGACCACGTAGTCGGTCTTTCTCGAGACGGTGCCCGTGACGCGCCCGCCGAGACGCAGGACCGCGTCCTTGGCCTCGTCGCGGGTCAAGCCGCGCAGCCCGCCCGTGAGGACCAGAGTCTTGCCCGTGAGAGGACCCGGCGTGTCGGAGACGCCCTTCTCGGTGAGATCGAGGCCGACCCCGCGGAGGTGCCGTATGGTCTTCCTGTTCCGTTCCTCCTGGAAGAAGCGAGCCACCGACTCGGCGATCTTGGGTCCGATGCCGGGGATCTCGCTGATCTCGTCGCTGCTCGCCTTCTCGAGACGGTCCATGCTGCCGAAGCGCGCGGCGAGGAGCTGCGCGGCGCGCTCGCCCACCATCCGGACGCCGAGGCCGTTGAGTACGCGCGAAAGCCCGCGACCCTTCGAAGCCTGGATGGCGTCGACGAGGTTGCCCGCCGACTTCTTCGCCATCCGTTCGAGGCCGGCCAGCTGCTCGACGTCGAGCTCGTAGAGGTCGCCGAAGTCCTTGACCATCTCGCGATCCACGAGCTGGTTGATGACGATCTCGCCCAGGTGTTCGATGTCCATGGCGCGCCTCCCGCCCCAGTGGAAGAGCCGCTCCTTGAGCTGGGCCGGGCAGGCGACATTGGTGCACCGCCAGATGGCCTCGCCTTCCGGGCGCTCGGCGGGGGCGCCGCAGACTGGGCAGGTGCGCGGCATGTGAAATGGCGCCGTGCCGGCCGGCCGCTTGGACGTCACGACCTGGACCAGGTAGGGGATGACGTCGCCCGCGCGCTCGATCAGCACGGTATCGCCCACGCGCACGTCCTTCTTGCGCACCTCGTCTTCGTTGTGGAGGCTGACATTGCTCACGGTCACCCCGGCCAGCTCGACGGGCTCGAGGTGCGC
>JBKPBU010000004.1:0-1443 GCA_046727015.1 Candidatus Methylomirabilota bacterium
TGACCACGCGGGCTTCGAGAAGCGCCGCGCGGAGGCTCGCCAGCGAGGCAAGCTACTAGGGCTCGGCATCGCCAATCCCATCGAGGTCGCGGGCGGACCGTACACGGGCGTCAATCCGGACACGGCCGAGATGCGCGTCAACCCGGACGGCTCCGTGTCGCTCTTCGCGGGCTCGACGTCGATGGGACAGGGCAACGAGACGGCCTTTACCCAGATCGTGAGCGACCGGCTCGGCCTGCCTCCCGAGCGCATCCAGGTCTTCTGGGGCGACAGCGACGCGCTTGGCGCTGGGCGGGGGAACGGCGGATCGGGAGCCATCAGCGTAGGCGGATCGGCCGTGCTGCGCGCCACCGAGAAGGTGATCGACCGCGGCCGCCGCATCGCCGCTCATCTCATGGAAGCGGCGCCCGAGGACGTCAAGCTCAGCGACGGCCGCTTCACCGTCGCGGGCACCGACCGCGGCGTGACCTTCGCCAGCGTGGCCAGGGCCGCGTACGCGCCGCGCCAGCTTCCGGCGGGGCTCGAGCCCGGCTTCAGCGAGACGGCCGCGTTCGTGCCTCCGAGCGTGACGTTTCCCAACGGCACTCACGTCTGCGAGGTCGAGATCGACGAGGCGACGGGCGAGGTGCGCGTGAGCCGCTACTCGGTCGTCGACGACGTCGGCCGCATGATCAACCCGATGCTCGTCAAGGGGCAGATCCACGGCGGCATAGTCCAGGGCCTGGGCCAGGGACTCTTCGAGCACCTCGTCTACGACGGCGGAACGGCGCAGCTCGTCACGGGCTCGTTCATGGACTACACCATGCCGCGCGCCGACGACATGCCGCTTTTCACCGTGGACTCGCACGAGGTCCTGACCAAGGTCAATCCGCTCGGCGCGAAGGGAGTCGGCGAAGCCGGCACGGTCGGCGCGCTGCCGGCGCTGATGAACGCGGTCAACGACGCGCTGGCGCCGCTGGGCGTCCGCCTCCTCGACATGCCGGTGACGCCCGAGCGCGTGTGGCGGGCGATCAGCTCCGCGCGGGCCGCCAGCTCCGCAGCGCGCTGATCAGCTCGCGCGAGATGAGCCGCGCGCGAAGCTTGAGCGCCGCGCGGCCGGTCTCGGCGCGGGCCGCGGCCGGCCAGCCGAAGTAGCCTCTCCCTCGCGGATTCATCTTTCGGAACGTCGTCGGGCCCGACGCCAGCGCGCGCTTCACGTCGACCCAGGCGGGAGGCAGCGTGCGCGCGAGGGCGCGGCGCACGAGCTTCGGGCGGACGGCGAGCATCATGGCCGTCTCGAGCTCGCCCGAGTGCCATTCGCTCTCCGGCCGCGGACTCCGGAGCAGTGCGGTGACTCGCGGGTTGAGCATGGCCGCATTCGGGCGGCCTGGGGTGAAGCCGGCGAAGAGCACCTGGACTCGTCCTCCTCGCTCCGCATCCCGCTTGATGAGGGCCATCGCGCGC
>JBKPBU010000005.1:0-4493 GCA_046727015.1 Candidatus Methylomirabilota bacterium
CGGCCGCGCGTCACCGCCTGAGGATCACGCGGCTGCACGCCCACATCGGATCGGGGACGGATCCGGAGATCTGGAAGCGCGTGGCGCGCATGACACTCGAGACCGCCGCCCGCTTCCCGGACGTTGGCATCGTGAACCTGGGCGGCGGTTTCAAGGTCGGGCGCATGCCCGAGGAGCCGAGCACGGACCTGGCGGATGTCGGCGCCCACGTCCGCCTCGAGCTCGAGGGCTTCCGCGAGCGCGACGGCCGGGCGCTGCACCTCGAGATCGAGCCCGGCACCTTCCTCGTCGCCAATGCCGGCGCCATCGTCGCCTCCTGCATCGACGTCGTGGACACGGGCGCCGACGGGTACCTCTTCGGGAAGCTCGATGCGGGCATGCCGGAGATGACGCGCCCGTCGCTCTACGGCGCGCAGCACCCGATCGACGTCCTGGCGGAGGGCCGGGAGGCGGCTGCGGTGGTCTTCGTGGGGCCCTGCTGCGAATCCGGCGACATCCTCACTCCCGCGCCGGGGGATCCCGAGGCGCTGGCGCCTCGCTGGGTGCCGCGCCCCCGGATTGGCGACCTCGTTGTCATCGGCGGCGCCGGCGCGTACTGCGCCGCCATGGCCACGATCAACTACAACTCCTACCCCCAGGCCCCCGAAGTGATGCTCGAGCCAGACGGCAAGCTGACCCTCCTGAGGAAGCGGCAAGAACCGGAACAGGTCTGGCAGAACGAAGTCTGAACTCCCCCTCACCCTACCCTCTCCCCCTCCGGGGGCGAGGGTGTCGGAAAGATCTCCCTCTCCCTCACTGAGGGAGAGGGCAGGGTGAGGGTGGCGCTAGGGGACGGTGACGGTTACCTCGTTGGACCGCAGGCTCTCGTTGGCCTTCCGGGCGCGATCCAGCGCCGTGACGACGTAGCGGTACGTCCGGCCGGACTGCACGTCCCGATCCGTGTACAGCGTCGTGATCGGCTGCACGGTGGCGATCCGAAGGAAGGCACCGGTTCCTTCGGCGCGGTACACCGCGTAGAGCGCCACGTCCTCCTCCGGGCTTGCGTTCCACGCCAGCCTCACGCTCCCCGCCGCCGGGATGGCGATGAGCCGGGTGGGCGCCGAAGGTGGCGTCGTGTCCACCGGCGTGACCGCGACCGCCGCCGACGCGGGGCCCAGCGCCGTTCCCGCCGGATCCACGCGCACCGCCTGGACGGCGTAGCGGTAGGTGGTTTCGTTCTCGAGTCCCGTGTCCGTGAACCTCGTCTCGGCGATCGGGGTGGGGGTGACTCGCGCCAAAGCGCCCTCGCCCGCCGCGCGGAGCACGACGTAGCGGAGCTCGCCCGTGATCGGAGATCCGTCGATGAAGGAGCTCGGTGCGCTCCACGTGAGCCGCACCTCCTTGTCCCCGGGCTGCGCGGCCGGGCTCGAGGGTGCCGCCGGGCCCGCGAGGAAGGTGACGACGAGCCGCTGCGACGGCGGGCTCGAGCGCCCGATGGCATCCTCGGCCGTGACCACGTAGACGTAGCGCCGCCCGAAGCTGAGCCCCCCGCTGTCCCTGACGCTCACGCCGCCGTCCTGGAGCTGGACCCCGGCGGGCGGAGCGGCGTCGAGGGCGATGCGCACGATCTCCTGATACCCCACCACCCGATCGCCCGAGAGCATGGCGGGCTTGGGCGGCGCATCCGGCACCTCGTCGCGCCTGAACAGTCGCACGAGGGCCAGGTCTCGCAGCCGCGAGCCGTCTGCTCGCGTGCGCGGGTTCGACCAGCTGACCACGATGGTGCGCTCCTCGACCGAGGCGCGCAGCTCGGAAGGCGGTGCCGGCGCGCGACGCTCCGGCGCCACGATCGGGCCCTTCTTGCCACAGCCGCCGAGGGCAAAGGCGGTCAACGCGAGGCCGATGGCTACGACCGCGCGTCGCGATCGGGGAATCACCGATGTCGTCCTTTGGGGATCCGCTCTCGAGCCTGGGCGAGCGCGCGGGCGACCGTCTCCGGCGCCGTGCCGCCGGTGACCGCGCGCGCTCTCAACGAGGCCTCGACGGTCAGCGCCGCGTGCACGTCCTTCTCGATGAGCGACGAAAACCGCCGGAGCTCCTCGAGCGAGAGCTCGCCGAGCTCCTTGCCCTCGGCGAGGCCGTGGCGGACGGTGCGCCCCACGATCTCGTGGGCTTCGCGGAACGGCATGCCCTTGCGCACGAGGTAGTCGGCGAGGTCCGTGGCCGTGGAGTAGAAGGTGCCGGCGGCTTCGCGCATGCGGTCGACCCGGAACGTCAGGCTCTCGAGCATGGGCGGCAGCACCCGCAGCACCCCCTCGAGGGTGTCCACCGTGTCGAAGAAAGGCTCCTTGTCCTCCTGCATGTCGGAGTTGTAGGTCAGCGGCAACCCTTTCATCGTGGTCAGCACGGCCATCAGGTTGCCGTAGAGACGGCCCGTCTTCCCGCGGATCAGCTCGGCCACGTCCGGGTTCTTCTTCTGCGGCATGATCGACGAGCCCGTTGCGAAGGCGTCCGAGAACTCGACGAAGCCGAACTCGGCGGTGGCCCAGAGCGCGAGGTCGGCGGCCAGCCGAGAGCAGTGCATGCCGAGCACGGCTGCCGCCGCCAGGAACTCCGCGATGTAGTCCCGGTCGGCCACGGCGTCCATGCTGTTCGAGCTGGGCACGGCGAAGCCCAGGTCGCGGGCGAGCGCCTCGCGGTCAATGGCGAAGGCCGCGCCGGCCAACGCGGCAGAGCCCAGCGGCAGCACGTTGACGCGCCGGGCGCAGTCGGCGAAGCGCTCGCGATCGCGGTCGAGCATGCAGACGTAGGCGAGGAGGTGATGGGCGAGGAGCACCGGCTGGGCGCGCTGGAGGTGCGTGTACCCGGGCATCGGCGCCTCACGGTGCCGTTCGGCCTGGTCCAGGAGCGCCGACTGCACGGCCTCCAGCGCCGCGTCGAGGTCGCCGAGCACGTCGCGGAGGTAGAGGCGCTCGTCGAGAGCGATCTGGTCGTTGCGCGAGCGCCCCGTGTGGAGCTTCCCGCCCACCTCGCCCGCGATCTCGATGAGACGGCGCTCGATGTTCATGTGGATGTCTTCGAGCTCCCGGCGAAAGGTGAATCGGCCGCTCTCAAGCTCCGCGCCCACGGCCTCGAGGCCCTTGTCGATGACCGTGCGCTCCGCGGCGTCGATGAGTCCCGCACGCTCGAGCGCCTTCGCCCACGCGACGCTGCCGCGAATGTCGTGGAGCCAGAGCCGCCGGTCGAAGGACAGCGAGGAGGTGAAGGCCTCGGCCGCGGGGTCGGTCCCCGCCGTGAAGCGGCCCCCCCAGGGCTTGCCTGAGCCCGGGGGACTGCCGGCGTCGGTCACGAAGCGCCGGCCTCGCCGTGCTGGGCCGACGGGGAACCGTTGGTAGGGAGCAGCGCGGCGATGTGGCTCATGATCCGCCGCGTAATCTCCTCGCGGTCGGCGTGGCTCACGTGGCGGCGACGCGTTTGGTGGAAGTGCAGCGGCTGGCCGAAGCGAACGGCGAGGGGGCGGCTGCGCGGGATGTAGAATCGGCGACCGGCCAGCGCCTCGTAGGTGCCGCTGATCGCCGCAGGCACGACGGGCACCCCCGCCCGCAGGGCGATCATGGCGACTCCCGGCTGCCCCGATACCAACCGCCCCTCGCGGCTGAACGGCCCTTCGGGGAAGATCCCGACGACGCCGCCCTGCTCGAGGGCGCGGAGGGCACGCTTGATGGCGCCTGGGTCGGGCCGCTCGAGATTGACCGGGATGGAGCCCAACCTCCGGTGAAACGGCGGATGCAGCGGGCTCGCGTGGAAGACGCGCGGCATGACGAGGAAGTTGATGGGCCGGGGCACCGCGACGCCCAGGACGACTCCGTCGAGGTAGTTGTGGTGATTGGCCGCCAGAATGAACGCTCCGTCGGCGGGGAGGCGCTCGAGCCCCGAGACCTCGAGGCCGAAGATGGAGCGCACCATGGGCGCGCAGCCACCGCGCAGGAATTGATAGAGGAGAGGGAAGCGGGGCGCCCGCGGGCGGGCGGCGGGCACTCCCGCCGCCGCCGGCAGAATTCCCAGGGTGCTCGATTCGTCGCCCGGCGCCATGATTCGCCTTTTATAGCACCGAGACCGGTGACTGACAAGGCGCGGACGCTCCCGGGCGTCGGTCCGCGGCGTCAGTGGGGCTTGGCGAGGCGATACCGCGCGACCGCGTCGTTATGGTCTGTCAGGCTCTGCGAGAACTGGTGGCGCCGGTCGTCGAGCGCGACGAAGTAGAGGTAGTTGACTCGGGCGGGGTGCGCCGCCGCCTGTATGGCCGGCAGCCCGGGGTTGGCGATGGGGCCGGGCGGCAGCCCGACCCGGCGATAGGTATTGAAGGGATGATCCACCTGGAGATCGGCGCGCGTCAACGCCTGTCGGCCCTTGCCGACGGCGTACTGCACCGTCGGATCGGCCTGGAGCGGCATGTCCAGCTTGAGACGGTTCCAGAACACGGCGGAGATCAGCGGAAGCTCGCTCCGCTCTAC
>JBKPBU010000006.1:0-8628 GCA_046727015.1 Candidatus Methylomirabilota bacterium
CTCGTCGTAGCGCATGAGGAACGGTCCGGCACCGCCACCCCCTGGCGCCTCGACGTCGCGGTCGTGCCACGTCAACACCACCTCGAAGGTGGTGGGCGTGGGGCCCTGATCGACGATGATGTAGACGAGATCCGGGAGGGACGTCTGGTTGTTCCGGCCGACCACGGCGCCCACGCCGTGGGTCATGTCGAGGTTCTTGGCAATGTACTTGTCCCAGACGTCCCCGCGCGACTCCTGGAAGGCCATCAGCGGGATCGGCATGTCCATCACCGGAACTCGTGTTTTCCCGCACGACACGGCGTAAGGCCGGTAGAGGGTGAGCGGGGTGCTTCCCTTCAGCACGACGTGCTTCACGGACTGCGGCCGTTCCCGGCCGTCGGCCTTGACGATCCAGATGCTGCGCTCCCCGGGCCGCCCGTCCCAGCGCACCTCGTCCCAGAACGAGACGACGCCGCCGCGGGCGATCGGAGCCTGGACGGCGATGCCACCCCAGGCACGCGCGATGGTGTCGGGCACGGCGCGGAGCGGCCGCTGCGTGACGATCGCTCCGCGGCCGATGGTGCCCTCATCCAGGTCGGCCTCGAGGCGCTCGAAGCCCGGTCCGGTGGCGCCGTCGCCGAGCTCCCCGTTGCTGAGAAAGGAGGTCAGCGACTGATCGAAGATGCTCGCGACTTTGAGGCGGTACTCCACGGCGAGCGCCGGGCTTGACGCCGCGAACACGCAAACCGCAACCGCCGCCAGCGCGCGTCCGAGCGTGGTCATCGAGCCTCCTGGGCGAGGGATGGGCGACGTTCCCGGGATTATCCCATCCCCAGGCAGAGGGCGCGAGGGAATGCGGAAGGCGACCCGCTCAGGCGTAGAGGTCTTCGCGGGTCGTGGGCGCGGTCCAGCCCACTCGGTCCCACTGTTTGCGCAGCAGGAACTGGTAGAGCCCGATCGAGCCGCCCTCGAAGGCCATGGACGAGCACGCGAGGTAGAGGAGCCAGGTGCGGTAGATGCGCTCGCCCACGATGGCGCGCGCCTCGTCGGCTCGAGCCTGGAGCCGCTCGACCCACTGGCGGCAGGTGCGCGCGTAGTGCAGCCGCAGGTTTTCGAGGTCGATGACTTCCCAGCCGGCGCGCTCGATCTCTGTCATCGTCTCCGAGACGCCGGAGAGGTCGCCGTTCGGAAAGACGTGCTCGTAGAGAAAATCCGTCTGGCTGGTCCGCTTCCAGTGGAACTCGTGATGGATGCCGTGGTTGAGGTAGAGCCCGCCGTCGTTGAGCATCTCGCGGACGCGGCCAAAGAACGCGGGATAGTTCGGGATGCCCACGTGCTCGATCACACCGACGGCAGCGATCTTGTCGTAGCGGGCGCCCGGCGGCAGGTCGCGGTGGTCGCGGTACTCGACGAGGCAGCGCCCCTCGAGACCTTCGCGCTTGATGCGCGCGGCGGCCCACTCGGCCTGCGCCCTCGACAGCGTCACCCCGTGCGCGGTGACGCCGTAGTGCTGCGCGGCCCAGATGGAGAGGCCGCCCCAGCCGCAGCCGATGTCGAGAAGCGTCTCGCCCGGCTTGAGCCTGAGCTTGCGGCAGACGAGATCGACCTTGTCCTCCTGCGCGTGCTCGAGCTTGCCGTCGGGGTTGCGGTAGTAGGCGCACGTGTAGAGCATGAGCGGGTCGAGGAACAGGGCGTAGAAATCGTTCGACACGTCGTAGTGGTGCGCAATGGCCTGGGCGTCCCGCCGCTTTGACCGCTGCCTCATGACGCGGCCTCCTTCATGCCGAAGATTGCGTCGAACACGATACGCCGCCTCGCCAGCCCCAATCCGAGAACGAGTCGCACCGCGAGCCGGGCCGCGGTCTCGGGCAGCCGCGCGAGCCGGCGTCCGATCCACCCGGGCTCGCCCGGTCCGTAGAGCGAAGTGATCCGCGCCGCGTATCCGTCGAGCGGCGCGCCCGTCCGCACGAACGCCTCCGCCGCTCCGGCGGCGAGGATGCCGCTCCGGATTGCCGGGCCTATCCCCTCGCCCGAAAGGTCGCGCGCCAGCCCCGCCGCGTCGCCCACCAACATGAACCGGAGGCCGCCGAGCCTGCGCGGCGCGCGGCGCCGCACCACGTAGGCGTGCCCCTTGAAGGGCTCGATGGGCATGTCGGCGGGCAGCCGTCCCGACGCGCGCAGCGCCTGCACGAGCGCCTCGCGGCGGCGAGGCAGGCTGCCGTCGCTGCCGCCCGTGCAGCCGATGCCGATATTGACGAAATCCTGCTTGGGAAAGTACCAGCCGTAGCCACGAAGATCCGGCTCGACGTAAAGCTCGGGCGCGCGCATGCAGTCCCCGAGCCGCTGGACCCACTCGGGCGGCAGCCGCGTCTCGCTTTCCTGGGCCGCGACCACCTCCTCGCGCTCGGACACGTCTCCGAGCGCCTTGGCCACCGGACAGTGATGGCCGCCCGCGCCGATGACGACCGGCGCCTCGAACCGCCCGCGTCCGGTCAGGACGGCAACAGACTCGGGACCCGCCTCGACGCCCGTGACGCGGATGCCCCAGCGGACGTCGGCGCCGGTGGCCGCGGCCCGCTCGAGCAGGTAGTGGTCGAACTCGCGGCGGATGATGCCGTAGCTGGCGGGACCGCGCCAAGCCGTCTCGTGGCGCCCGCCGTCGAACTCGATCACGCAGGCGTCGAAAGGCTTGATCGTCAGCGGGTACTTTTCCGCGGTGATCTCGAGGTCTCTCAACGCCTCGGCGGTCACCCAGCCCGCGCAGATCTTGACCCGGGGAAACACCGCCGCGTCGAGGACGAGCACTCGCAGCCCCGCGCGGGCGAGCCGCCAGGCGGCGGTGCTCCCGCCCGGCCCCCCGCCGACCACGATGACGTCGTGCGCAGTCACCGCTAGCCCTTCCAGAGGGAGAGCAGGAGCCGGAGCTTCTGCAGGGCAGGGACGTGAAGCTCCTCCACCTCGTTCGCGACGGGCATGACCTCGAAGATGGCGCCCTCGAAGTCGACGGCGCCGCTCACGTAGGCCTCGGCGAAGGCGTAGGGGGTGGGGTCCTTGATCAGGCTCAGGAAAGTTTCCGGCGACTTGATCACGATGGTGGTCAACGCCTGGTCGCCGGAGAGCCGCACCTCCGTTCCCTCCCAGAGCCTGAAGGCCACGGGCGCGTGGATGCGGCCGAACACTCTCCGTAGGATCGCCGCCGCGCGAGCCGGCGTGGGGCTTGGAAGGAGTCGCGCGATCATCGGTGTCATGTCTCCCTCCTCTGCTGCTTTGGACGCCGAAACACCGCCAAGGGCCCGCTTCGGACCGGGCCGAATATAGCAATGTGTGTGCCCAAATTTCCGACTCTCTTTGCTGCCGGTCAACTACCTTCTACATAAGGAGTTTTCTCCACTTTATCATCGCCAATTGCTCCAACCTCGGCACCTCTTAGATACTTTCTACCCGGTAAATGTTACTGCCGAAGAGTCCCCTGCGGGCTCGAAAGTTTAGCCGCGAATCGTCTTCATGACCTCCTGATTCTCGAAGGCGCGGGCTGGAGCGCCCTCGAAGATAATCTCGCCCCTGTCGATGGCGTAGAGCCTGTCGGCCACGCGGGCGGCGGTCATGAGGTTCGACTCGGCGATCAGCAGCGAGACCCCCATGGCCTTGATCCGCTTGGCTGCCTCGATGAAGCGGCCGACGATCACGGGTGCCAGGCCTTCGAAAGGCTCGTCCAGCAGGAGGATGGAGGGACTGAGAGTCAGCGCCCGGGCGATGGCTACCATCTTCTTCTGGCCGCCCGAGAGGAAGAGACCGCGCCGCCCGGTGAAGTCGCGCACCTCAGGGAAGAGCTCGAAGACGCGCGGGTCGATGCCCGACCCCATGCCCCGGTTGCCCGCGGCGAGGGATTGGCTGATCTGGAAGTTTTCGGCGACCGTCAGGTCGGGGAAGATCCCGGCGTCCTCCGGAGCATAGCCGATGCCCCCGAGCGCCCGCTCGTGCGTGGGCAGCCGCGTGATGTCGCGGCCCTTGAACGTGACGGTCCCGCTTCGGACGGGCAGGAGTCCCATGATGCTGTCGATGGTAGTGGTCTTCCCCGCCCCGTTGCGGCCGACCAGGCACACGGTCTCCGCGTCGCCGATCGAGAGGCGCACGTCCCGCAGGACGTGGGCGGGCCCGCGGAACGTGTTGAGGCGCTCGACCTCAAGCATGGCGGTGGGTCCCCAGCATGTTGGCCGTGACCTGCTCGTTGTTGCGGATCTCCTCGGGCGTCCCGTCGGCGAGGATCGCGCCCTGGTGCATGGCCACGATGCGCGGGCAGTAGGTGAAGACGACGTCCATGTCGTGCTCGATGATGACCGCGGTGATCCCGCCCGAGCGCACCACCTGCGTGATGATGTCCATGATGGGCGCCTTCTCGCGCGTGCTGACGCCGCTCGTCGGCTCGTCGAGGAAGAGGAGCTTGGGGCGGAGCGAGTACGCGACCGCCACGTCCAGGAGCTTGCGCTCGCCCTGCGAGAGGCCGCCCGCGAGCATGCGCGCCTTCGGGAGGAGCCCGAACTGCTCCAGGACGCCCGTCGCCTCGTCGCGGACCTCGGTGTCCGCGTCGGCGAGCGCGAACAGCCGGCGGGTCTTGCCCTGGCGCGAGAAGATGGACAGCGCGATGTTGTCCAGCGCCGAGAGCTGGTCGAAAAGATTGACGAGCTGGAAGCTCCGCGCGATGCCGCTCGCGATCTTCTCGTGGATGGTGGCGCTGGTGATGTCGGCGTCCCGGAAGCGGATGGTGCCCGAATCCGGCGCGAGGAGACCGCTGATGACATTGACGAGCGTCGTCTTGCCCGCGCCGTTCGAGCCGATCAGGGCCAGCACCTCGCCCTCGCGGACGGTGAAGTCGACGTGGTCGACGGCGTGCGTGTCGCCGAAGTACTTGGTCAGCTTGCCGGTGGTGAGCAGGCTCACGGCGCCGGGACCCTCCGCCACTTCTGGGACAGGCGACCCACCATGCCCATGATGCCGGTGGGCAGGGCCATCACCATGGTCACGAGCACGACGCCCAGGAACATCTGCCAGTAGACCGTGTACCCGACGGCGAAGGTCTTCAGGTAGTTGAAGACGATCGCGCCGACGATGGGGCCCGCGAAGGTGCCGAAGCCGCCGAGCACGGTGAAGAAGACGATCTCGCCCGAGAAGCCCCAGTGCAGGATGTCGGGCGTGGTCAGCCCATTCAGAGGCACCCAGAGCGCCCCCGCCAGCCCCGTGTAGGTGCCGGACACCACGAAGGCGACCCAGCGGTAGTGCCGGACCTGCACGCCCACGAACTCGGCCCGCGTCTCGTTGTCCCGGATGGCCTGCAGCGCCTTGCCGAAGGGCGAGTGCACGATCACCCACATGAGCGCGGTGCACACGACGAAGATCACGAGCACGTAGTAGTAGTAGCGGTGGGCGAGATAGGTCATCTTGTCCTCGCCCGGAGCGACGTGCGTGCCGAGCAGCGACGGCGTCGGCACCCGAAGCCCGTCCGAGCCGCCCGTCACCCAGAAGAACTTGAAGGCGAGGCTCCACAGCACCTGCGAGAGCGCCATGGTCAGGATGCTGAAGAAGATGCGCGTGTAGCGCACGCACACGAAGCCGAACAGCGCCGAGACGGCGGCCGAGGCGAGGATGCCTCCCACGATGAAGACTTCGAGCGACGAGACGTGCAGGTACTTGACGATCAGCGCCACCGCGTAGGCGCCGACGCCGAAATAGGCCGAGTGGCCGAAGGAGAGGAGCCCCGTGTAGCCCAGCAGCAGGTTGAACCCGAGGGCCGCGATGGCCATGACGAGGCCGTAGGAGAAGAGCGTGGTCTGGTACGGCTCCACCACCCACGGAAAGAGGACGAGCGCCGCGAGAAGCGGCACGGCCCAGCGCAGCACTCGGGTCGGCGGCAGCGGGAGCGCGCTCATGGCCGTCCGAAGAGCCCGGCGGGCCGGATCAGCAGCACCACGGCCGCCATGAGATAGAGCACCGCCAGCTCGACCTCCGGAAAGAACGTGATGCCGATCTCGCGGACCACGCCAACGAGGAGCGCGCCGAAGAGCGCGCCCTCGAGGCTGCCGAGTCCGCCGATCACGACCACCACGAACGCCATGATGAGGGCGTCCACGCCCATGTCGAGCACCGCGCCCTGGCTCGGCACGATGATCGCCCCGCCCAGGCCCGCCATGAAGCACCCCAGCGTGAAGGCCTGGATGTACACGCGGTTGACGTTGATGCCCAGCGCGGAGGCCATCCGCATGTTCTGCGACGTCGCGCGCAGCACCACGCCGAACTGCGTCTTGTACACGAAGGCCCACATGCCGACGGCGGCGAGGATCCCCACCGCGATCACGAGCAGGTTGTAGTTCGGGTAGATCGTGTCTCCGATGGTCAGGCTGCCCATGGCCTCGTAGAGCTGGCTCGCGGACAGCGGGTACGGTCCCCAAAGGAAGCGCATGAGGTCGCCCAGGATCAGGAGAAGCCCGAAGGTGACGAGGAGCTGGTATTCCTCGGCGCGCTTGTAGAAGGGCCGGAGCAGCGTGGGCTCGACGATCGCGCCCAACCCCGCCGCCGCGAGCGCGCCCAGCGGCAGGAGCGCGTAGAGCGCCGCCGTGGGCCAGCGCATCGCCATGACGCCCACGGCCCACGCCGCCACGAAAGCGCCGAAGGCGTAGAGCATGCCGTGGGCCAGGTTGACGATACGCATGACGCCGTAGATCAGGCTGAGGCCGCCCGCGATGAGAAAGAGGACCGAGGCATAGAGGAGCGAGGTCAGCACGTGGACGATGAGTGTGTCCATGCGTGGTCAGCCGGTCAGGGCGTCGCCTCGGGCCGGTACACGACCGTGGCGATCTCGGGATTGACGGCGTTGTCGCCGACGTAGAGCGCGAGGAGCACGGAGTAGGGCCCGGGCTTGGGCAGCCCCTGGAGCGGGACGATCAGGCGGCCTCCCTGCACGTCGCGCGAGGCGCCGGCGCGGGCGACTTCGCCATCGGGACCTAACGCCACGAAGCGGCAGACGGGAATGTCGGCCCGGTCGCCCTCGGCGCCGACCGTGCCCATGGGCTCGCGCAGGAGCCGGTAGGAGCGCAGGAAGCGCTCCGCGCGCTCGACGTCGGCCTGGACCTCCAGCCGGTCGCCACGCGGCGTCACCCGCGCGACCCAGGCGCGCAGGGGAAGGGCGAAGCGGTCGAAGGCGCCCACGCCGAGCGGGTAGGTGAAATCCCGGAACACCTCAAGCGTCACCCCCGTCTCGGCCCACTTGCCGAGCTGGTACGGCCCATTCGTCACGAGGTAGTGGCCGCGCCGCTGGGCGAACTGCCTGAGCGACTGCCAGCGGTGCTGCGCTTCGTCGGCGGTCACGAGCTTCTTGAGGGCGGGCGGCACGTACGCCTGCGCCGCATAGGTCTCGACCAGGCCGGCCAGATGGCCCTTGAGCCTTTGGTCGCGCGCCAGGTCGAGCCATGGGATGCCGCGGCGGGCAGACTCCTCGCGGGTCGCCGCCGCCCAGCCGCGCGATTGCGCTTCGTCCATGAGCGTCAGCACGGTCCACGGCACGGAGCTCCACGGCAGCGCGGCCTGCCGCTCGGCCGGATCGAGGGCCGCCGCGGTGTAGACATCTATCACCGGGGTCGTGAAGGTGAAGCTCATGTCGGCGAACTTCTTGGTCTCGGCCTCGACACGAACCACCTTGATCCCCGCCAGCCAGTCGCGCCCTTTCGCCGCCGACGCCCGCGCCGCGAGCAGCACGGGATAGACCGCGTCGGCGGCCGTCATCCGCGTGCCGTCGTGGAAGGCCGAGGCCGCCACGCGGTACGTCGTCTGGGCGGCCGCCGTCCTGCCCTTCCCGACTTCGCGGGGCTGGCCGGTGGACGCATCGAGCTTGAGCGCGTCCTCGGGAACTGCGCCGCCCGCGCCCGGCGCGGCGCTGACGCGGTTGGACACCCAGTCGGCGTTCCCGGGCGCCGGAAAGCTCGCGGGATCGCCGACGGCCGCCCACAAGAGCCTTCCCGCCGGGTCGCTGAAGCCGCCGACGGGATTCCACGCCGCGACGGCCTTGCCGGCGATGCCCACCCTGAGCCAGCCGTTCCACGGGAAGTCCTTGAGCTTGACCGTGCGAAGGAAGACGGGGGTGTTGAAGCCGGCCTGCGAGTCAGCGACGATGTTTTCCACGCCCTGCGAGAACTCGGCGCTGTAGACCTCGCGCCGGATGACGTAACCCGCCTCGATGCGCTCGCAGCCGGCCACGAGGCCTCGCACGAGCCGTCGTTCGAGACTCACCTGCTCCGTCGGCCCCTCGTAGGCTTGCGCGGTGAGGCGGTGGTAGAGCTCCGCCGCTGCCTGCCGCGCGGCGGGATCCGCCATGCTCTGCGCGTGGAGGAGCCAGGCGTGGAACCATCCCTGCTTGACCCACGGGGGACCGAGGTGTCCGTTGAGACCGCTGCGGTGCGGCGCCACGAGCTCGTCGATGGAGACCTCTTCCACCGCCGCGTCCCACGCGCCGTCCGTGACGCGCAGCTTCCCCGCCGCGCGCTCGGCCAGCGCCCCGCGCGCGCGGAGGCGCGGCGTATCACCCATCCGCGCCGCAGTGACCGACGCCTTTCTCGACTGGACGATGTCGGAGTGCTGGAGGTAGTCCGCGTGATACGGCGT
>JBKPBU010000007.1:0-3338 GCA_046727015.1 Candidatus Methylomirabilota bacterium
ACGCCTCGGAGGAGATCGGGGTGAAGCCCGAAGGATGAGAATGGCATAGATATTCATCGTCTCACATCCCGGCTCTGCGACTCCGCTTCATTCGCTTGACGCACCGGCATCGTGAAGCTCGTGCCGTGGCTGACGGTCAAGGGCGGGCGCCCGTGGGGACGGCCGCCGTTGCCCATCCCCTTCTCGTAGAGCGGAGACCTGCGGCGGCCGGCTCAACGGGCTGGTGAGACTCAGCGCCTTCGAGTACGATAGGGGGCGAATCGGGTCGCCCATGCCCAGAACGTTGATCGAGCCGCAGTTCCCCATCGAGCGGCTGTCCATCCTGGACGGCGACGGCAAGCTGGACGCCAAGCTCGAGCCGATGCTCTCGCCCGAAGACCTCAAGCGCCTCTACCGCGGTATGGTCCTCGGGCGACGCCTCGACGAGCGCATGCTCAAGCTCCAGCGCCAGGGCCGGATCGGTACCTTCGCCCCGATCAAGGGGCAAGAGGCTTCCCAGTTGGGCAGCGTCTTCACGCTCAAGCCCACCGACTGGATGGTGCCGTCCTTCCGTGAGACGGCGGCCATGATCTGGCGGGGCTGGCCCATCGAGAAGATCCTGGCCCTCTTCGCCGGCCGCCTCGAGGGCGGGCAGCCCGGGCCGGAGCAGCATGACCTGCCCATTGCCATTCCCGTATCGACCCAGCTCCCTCACGCGGTCGGTATCGCGTATGGCATCCAGTACCGGGGCGAGAACGCGGTGGTCATGGCCTACTTCGGTGACGGCGCGACCTCGGAGGGCGACTTCCACGAGGCGGCCAATTTTGCCGGTGTCTGGCACGTGCCCGTGGTGTTCGTCTGCCAGAACAATCAATGGGCCATCTCCGTGCCGCTGAAGAAACAGACCAACTCGCGCACGATCGCCCAAAAGGCCTTGGCCTACGGCTTCCCCGGTATCCAGGTAGACGGCAACGACGTGCTGGCGGTCTACGCGGCGAGCCTCGAAGCCGTCGAGCGGGCGCGGGCGGGGCAGGGGCCTACCCTGATCGAGTGCGTCACGTACCGGCTGGGTGTTCACACGACGGCTGACGACCCGACGAAATACCGGACGGACGAGGAGGTCAAATTCTGGGAGCAGAAGGACCCGCTGACGCGCTTTCGCGCCTACCTCGAAAAGAAGAAGCTGCTCGAGGCTTCTCTCGAAGACCAGGTGGACGAGGAGATCGCGCGCGCCGTCGAGCGTTTCGAGGCGATGCCGCCCGCGGATCCGCTTGCGCTGTTCGACCACGCCTACGCCGAGCTGCCGGCTCACCTCGCGGCCCAGCGCGCCGAGCTGGCGGCGCGGCTCGAGGCGCCCGCGGACGGCGGCGAGCCCGCTGCAGCCGAGCCTGCCTCTCCGCCGATGCGCGGCCAGCGGAGGACCAGCCGTTGGCAGAACTAGTCGTCATCTACGTGGTGAGGGGCTGACGGGCGCGATATGGCAAAGCTGAACATGGTCAAGGCGCTGAACCTGGCTCTCCTGGAGGAGATGGAGCGGGACCCCGACGTGCTCGTCATCGGCGAGGACGTGGGTGTGGACGGCGGCGTCTTCCGCGTGACGGAGGATCTGCACCGGCGCTTCGGCAGCAATCGCGTCATCGACAGCCCGCTGGCCGAGGCCGCCATCATCGGCAGCTCGGTGGGCATGGCGCTGTACGGGCTCAAGCCCGTGTGCGAGATCCAGTTCTCCGGCTTCGCTTTCCAGAGCTTTCACCAGATCGAGAACCACACCGCGCGCTACCGCCAGCGCAGCCAGGGTCGCTTCCACTGCCAGATGGTGATACGCATGCCGTACGGCGGCGGCGTCCGCGCGCTCGAGCATCACTCCGAGAGCGAGGAGCAGTTCTACGCCCACATCCCCGGGCTCAAGATGGTCATCCCGTCGGGACCGCGCACGGCGCGCGCCCTGCTCGTCTCCGCCATCCGCGACCCCGACCCCGTCGTCTTCTTCGAGCACAAGGCGCTCTACCACGCGTCCAAGGAAGAGGTGCCCGACGAGAGCGAGACCATGCCCATCGGCAAGGCACAGGTCGTGCGCGAGGGGCAGAGGCTGACGCTGATCGCCTACGGCGCGATGCTGCGCGTGGCCCTCGAGGTGGCGGAGACGCTCCAGGCCGAGGACGGCGTGGCGCCGGAGGTCATCGATCTCCTGACCATCTCGCCGCTCGATCGCGAGACGCTGGCGGCCTCCGTCGCCAAGACCGGGCGCGCGGTCGTCGTCCACGAGGCGCCGAAGAGCTTCGGCCCCGGCGCCGAGATCGCCGCCAGCATCATGGAGGGCGCCTTCCTTTCTCTCGAGGCGCCCATCCGGCGGATCGCGGCCTACGACGTGCCGTTCCCGGGCTTCGCGCGCGAGAAGGCGAGCGTGCCCGACGCTGCGCGGGTGCTCGCCGCCGCGCGCGAGACCCTGGCGTTCTGACCCCGTGGCCACGACGGGATAGGGGAGAAAGCGTCATGGACGTGGTGAATCTGGCCGAGAAGTTCTCGCGCTTCAAGGAGTGTTGGCAGCCGAAGATCGTGGGCGAGATCAACGACATGCACGTCAAGGTCGTCAGGATAGCAGGCGAGTTCGTGTGGCATCACCACGAGCGGGAGGACGAGCTTTTCCTGGTCGTGAAGGGCCGGCTGCGCATGCAGTTCCGCGACGGGAACCGTGACGTCGGCCCGGGCGAGTTCATCGTGGTCCCGCATGGCACGGAACACTGCCCACTGTCGCTGACCGACGAGGTCGAGATGCTCCTGCTCGAGCCCAAGGGCACGCTCAATACCGGCAACGTGGTAAGCGAGCGCACCGTGGCCGAGCCCGATCGGATCTAGGCCTCGCGTCCCATGTCCCGCGCTTTCGTGCTCCCGGATCTCGGCGAGGGCCTCGTTGAGGCCGAAATTCGCGCCGTGCTCGTCCACGAAGGCGACGTCGTGAAGGAGGACTCGCCGCTCCTCGAGGTCGAGACGGACAAGGCGCAGGTCGAGATTCCGTCGCCCTACGGGGGCAGGGTCGAGAAGATCCACGTGGCTCCCGGGCAGACCGTCAAGGTGGGCCAGGTGCTCGTCACGTTCGAAGATGGAGCCGGCGGAGCGACGGCGGCCGCGCCCGCTGCCGCCAAGCCGGCTGCAGCGCCTGCCGCCGCGTCCGCCACCGCTCTGGGCGCAGCGCGACTGGAGGGTGGGCCGGTACCTGCCGCGCCATCGACGCGCAGGCTCGCACGAGAGCTGGGCGTGAACCTTCAGGGCGTGAAGGGCACGGGTCCAGGCGGGCGCATCACCGATGACGACGTGCGCGCGAGCGCGGGCAAGCCCTCGGTTGCGGGCAAGTCCACAGA
>JBKPBU010000008.1:0-3775 GCA_046727015.1 Candidatus Methylomirabilota bacterium
AGTAGAAGGGCGTCGTGCGCCCCTTCTTGGCGAGCCACAGGAAGTGCAGCACGCCCAGGGTGCCGATGACGTACACGAGCTTGTGCAGCAGGCGCCAGTTGGCTCCGCCGAGCCGCTTGATCATCCCCGAGGTCGAGGTCGGCGCCAGCGGAATCAGCAGCAGGAGCGCCAGCATGCCGACGGTGATGAACGGGCGCTTGAGCACGTCCTCCCACATGCGCCGCCAGGCGAAGAAATGGTCGATGCCGATCCACACCGCGAAGTGGAGGCACACGTAAAAGAACGCGAGGAGCCCCAGGAGCCGGCGCAGCTGGATGGGCCAGGACCAGCCGAAGAGCGCCCGAAGTGGCGTCATGCCGAGGCTCGTCAGGGTCAGCACGAGGGCCGTCAAGCCGAGCGTGCGGGTGACGTACTCGATCGGGTTGGCGCCAAGGTCGTCCGACATGAAGCCGCGCACGAGCACGCCGAGAGGCCAGAGGCTCCCGATCCAGACGGCGGTCTTGAGGGCAACGCGCAGCCGATAGCTCACAGGCCGACTCGAGCGGCGAAGGAGCCAGCAGGCCGCTCAAAATGGTCCAGATGCGAGGCGGCGCCCGATGGCCGCACGCGAGGCGTACTCCCTGTACGTTGAGCGTGCGGCCGAGGGCGCCCCAACAGGTAACTACGTCTGGGTCGCAGATGGGCCATTTTCAGCGGTCTGCTAGTAGAACTTCTTCAGGTCCATTCCTGTGTACAGCGACGCGACCTGGTCGCCGTAGCCGTTGAACATGAGCGTATCGCGGCGGCGCAGCTCGCCGATGCGCCGCTCGGTCGCCTGGCTCCAGCGCGGGTGGCTCACCTGGGGGTTCACGTTCGAGTAGAATCCGTATTCGTTGGCCGCCGCCTTGTTCCAGGAGGTCTTGGGCTCCTCGGCGGTGAGGCGCATGTGCACCAGAGACTTCGCGCTCTTGAAGCCGTACTTCCACGGCACGATCACGCGGATCGGCGCGCCGTTCGGATTGGGCAACACCTGGCCGTACAGCCCAACCGTCACGAGGGTGAGCGGGTGCATCGCCTCGTCGAGCCGCAGCCCTTCCGTGTACGGCCAGTCGAGGGAAAATCCGAAGAGCCCGCGCTTCTGCCCGGGAAACATCTCCGGGTTGACGAGCGTGGTGAACTCGACGTACTTGGCCTGCCCCGTGGGCTCGACCCGCTTGAGCAGGGCGGAGAGCGGGAAGCCGATCCACGGAATGATCATCGACCAGGCCTCGACGCAGCGAAGCCGGTAGACGCGGTCTTCGAGCGGGAACTTGAGCAGCTCCTCGATGTCGAAGGTCTTGGGCTTGGCGCAGAGCCCGTCCACCTGCACCGTCCATGGGCGGGTCTTCAACGACGCGCCGTGGGCGGCGGGATCGCCCTTGTCCGTGCCGAACTCGTAGAAGTTGTTATAGGTCGTCACGCTCTTGTACGGCGTGAGCGCGTCCTGTACCTGGTAGGCAGGATTCTTGGCTGCCTGGAGCGGCTGAAGATTGCCTTGCGCGGACGCCTCCCGGCCCCACGGCGCCAGGGTGAGCGCCGCGGCCCCGGTCATGAAGGCCCGGCGGTTGAGGTACACCCCATGGTCGGTGATCTCCCGGTGAGGAATGTCTTCTCCCCGGAGCTTCCTCTCGCTGTCGCGCTTGACGAGCATGCCCAATGGCCTCCTGTGGATGAGACGCACTC
The DNA here is from genome assembly GCA_046727015.1 of Candidatus Methylomirabilota bacterium. Lineage (GTDB taxonomy): Bacteria > Methylomirabilota > Methylomirabilia > Rokubacteriales > CSP1-6 > AR37. Next base: position 1,702 of record JBKPBU010000008.1, read on the forward strand.
TCGATGCTAGCAGGTTCACGGGATGCCGTGTCACACCCCTGTGAACTTCCCGCGTCCCCTCCCCGTGCAGGCTCCTAAAGAGCCCTTTTCCTTGTACTTCCGGCAATCCAGGTCTAGGATGCTAGCCCCATGACACGCTGGGCCTTGGCGCCGCTTCTCGGACTGGCCACCCTCGCCTCAGGTTGTGCCGGACTGCCGGAGGGAGCCTACTTCCCCGCGCCGGGGGCCCCGAACACCCTTCGCGTGGCCAACGTGCTCTACCGGGCGGCAGTTGCAGCCGGCGACGACCCCGCGCGCTACAGCTTCGCCCTCATCAAGACCCGCCACCCGGTGGCCTTCACGGACGAGGACGCGACGTTTTACATCTCTGACGGGCTTGCGCAGATGTCGACGCCGGTGCTCGAGGCCGCGATCGCCCACGAGGTCGCTCACGAGGTGCTCGACCATGTCGGCACCCGGCGGCGCATGTCCGCGGCCATGGTGGGGACGTTCGGCGCCGCCGGCCTCATCGTCCCTGGTGTGGGGCTGCTCGACTTCGTGGTCAATCCGCTGGTGACACGCGCCTTCTCCCGCAAGCAGGAGCTCGAGGCCGACCAGAGGGCCGTGGAGATCTTGCGGGCCATGGGCAATCCGACACCGCGCCGAAGCCTGGCTGATGCGCTCCGCGCCGTGGACGCGGCGCCGGTCAGGAGCCAGGATGGCGACGGCGGCGCGCTCGATACCCGCCCGACGCTCCAGGACCGTTTGGGCGCGCTCGAGCCTGTCGAGCCCGTGCCGATGGCTGACGCCGCCAAGCGCTAGCGCCAGGCCTCGAGCCCTGAGCATGTCGCCTCAGGCGCCGAGCGGGCTCATGTCTCCCCGGCCCGGCGCTGCGATCGCTGCCGGCGCCCATGAGACCCTGACGACTCTGGTACCGGCGAGCCAATCCGCCAGGCTCCGCCGCTCCGCCGTGAACAGCACGGCCGCATAGCCCAGCCCGAAGCTCGCGATGCACAGGAGGCCGCCGAGACACCGGAGCATCGCGCGGCCATAGCCCGCCGTGCCGCCGTCGCGCCTGACCACCGCGATGCCGAGCGCCATCTTGCCGAGCGTCTGGCCGCAGCCCCCGACGAGGACCACGTGATAGGCAATATGAAGAGCCATGCCGAGCGCCAGCATGGCCAGAAGAAGCACGGCAAGGTCGAGGAGATCGCGCGGGGAGTTCTCGAGCGCCCAGAGGCCGATCAGAAGCCACATCGAGCAGAACAGCCAGGCGGCCAGACCGACGAGGCAGTCGAGGCCGTGGGCCAGCAGCCGGCTCCAGAGGCCGGCGGTGAGCCGCTCCGTCACGGCCGGGCGCCGGCGGTCGGGGTACCGTAGAGGCGGCGGTACTCTTCCCAGGACAGCATCACGCGCCGGACGAAGAAGCGCGTCTCATCGAAGGGGATGAGCTCCACCCAGGCCTCGACATCGTCGCTGGCCCGCCCCTTCCACCACTCGCGCACGCGCGCGGGTCCCGCGTTGTAGGCGGCGACCGCGAGACGGGGCTCGCCGAATTCCTTCATGAGCGTCGCCAGGTACGCGCTGCCGAGAGCCAGGTTGGCGGCGGGATCGACCAGCATGTCATCGCCCGACGGCAGGCTGCGCCCCTTGACGAGCTGGCGCGCCGTGTCGGGCATGAGCTGCATGAGGCCGCGCGCGCCGACGCGCGAGCGCGCCTGCGGATCGAACGAAGACTCCTCGCGCACGACCGCGGCGACGAGGAACGGGTCCACCGACGCGCGCGAGGCGGCGTCGGTCAGCTCCGCTCGCCAGCCGAGCGGGTAGAAGACGTCCCAGAAGGCCCGCGGCACGGTGGGCGGGGCGCTGCGCGCCAGGCTCAGGAAATGTCGCTTCAGAATTCGCAGCGCGAGGAAGTAGCGCTCGTCCTGGGCATAGGCAGTGGAGAGCGCGTAGAGACGGCGGGCATCCCCGAGGGAGTGGCGCACGAGCTCGTCCATCTCCTCGATGGCGAAGTCGTCGAGGCCGACGGCATGGAGCGCCTCGACGCGGGCATACGGAGGGTCAGCCTGGAGCAGCTCGCGGGGATCGCCCG
>JBKPBU010000009.1:0-2002 GCA_046727015.1 Candidatus Methylomirabilota bacterium
GGCAGGGCGCCACGGGCGTCGAGGTGATCAAGATGCACGCCCTCGCGCGCCTGATCCTCGGCCCCACCTTCCGAAACATCCAGTCCTCCTGGGTCAAGGAGGGGCCGAAGATGGCGCAGTACCTCCTCGCGGCGGGCGCCAATGACGTCGGCGGCACCCTCATCAACGAGTCCATCTCCACCTCGGCGGGCGCCGGCTTCGGCCAGCTCGTGCCGCCCGCCGAGCTGCGCCGCCTCATCCGCGAGGCCGGACGCGTGCCCGCCCGCCGCGACACGCTCTACAATCTGCTCAAGGTCTACGCTGCCGTCGGGGACGACGAGGACTCGCCGCTCGATCACGTCACCGACGCCGCGGAGCGCTTCGGCTCTTACCGTGCGCTTTCCGCGTCGAGCCAGTTCCGCTTCGTGCATCCGGAGAAGACGGAGACTCCGAGCCGGTCGTAGCGCGGGACGAGTCGGTTGTTTACGAGTGCGGGCGGGTGGGTTACAATCCGGCCTTGTCCGAGACAGCCGCGGTCATCCGCAGTGGCTCTATCGTTCACCCTCAACCCTGAGACGGAGGATCACCGAATGGCAAAACCCATGAGCAAGTCCGCCACCATCGCCCACCTCGCCCAGAAGACCAATCTCACGAAGAAGCAGGTCGTCGACGTGTTCGAGCAGCTCGAAGGGCTCGCGATCAAGGAAGCCAAGAACATTTTCGTGCTGCCTCACTTCGGGCGCCTGGTGCTGGCCAATCGCAAGGCGCGGATGGGCCGCAACCCGCAGACGGGCGAGCCGATCAAGATCCCGGCCAAGCGCGTCGTGAAGTTTCGGTTGGCCAAGAGCATCAAGGACGCGGTGCTTGGCAAGAAGTAAGGACTGGGACAGCCTCGACTTCCGGGCCCTCGCGGAGCCGGGGCGCGACGCGCGCGAGATTTTCGGCTTCGTCGGAGCCTGGGCACCGCCGGCGGCCGACGTCGCGACGGGCTGGGGCGCGTGGAATGGCGAGACGCTCGTCGGGGCCGTGTTGCTCGAGAGGGCCGGAGGGGCCGCCATGCTCCACGGGCCGGTCATCACCGTCCCGCCAGGCGCGGACCCCGAGCCGGCCGTGGATGCGGCAGCCGATCTGGTCTCGCGGGCGCTTGCATCGACGGAAGCGGCGAAGATCGAAACGATGTTTGCGCGCCCGCAAGGCCTCGACCGGGTATGGGTGCGGCTCGGTTTCATTCCGGTGCCGGAAGCCGAGCTGCCGCAGACCCTTCGCGGGCGTCCTGGCATCGGGCTCTTTGGCTGGCGCGGGGGCAGCGCGCTCTGGAGCGCAGCAGGTCGCGGTCGCGACCGGCGCGCCTCCCCCGCTCACCGCTAGCCTGGGGCCTCATGCGCATCGTCGCTCTCGCCGGCGGGACCGGCGCCGCCAAGCTCCTTCGAGGCCTCGATGCGCTCGTTCCCCCGGGCACCCTCACCATCATCGGCAACACGGGCGACGATGCCCTGATCTGGGGGCTTCACGTTTCGCCCGACCTCGACACCGTCTGCTACACGCTCGGAGGTTGGATAGACGAGGACCGGGGCTGGGGGCTCCGCAGCGAGAGCTTCCGAACGCTCGACGAGATGGTGCGTTACGGCGAACCGACATGGTTCAATCTTGGCGATCGTGATCTCGCCACTCACCTGCACCGCACCCGCCTGCTCGACGAGGGGCGCACGCTCACGGAGGTCACGGCCAAGATCGCGCGAGACCTCGGCGTGAATCACCCCATCCTGCCCATGTCGGACCAGGCGGTGAGGACACGTGTTCTCGGGCCGGACGGCTGGTTGAGCTTCCAGGAGTATTTCGTGCGCGAGAAGACCCAGGTCGAAGTGACGGAAGTGAAGTATGCGGGCGCGCCCGCGGCCGCGGCCGCCCCGGGCGTGGTCGCGGCCATCACCGCCGCCGACGCGGTCATCGTCTGCCCCTCCAATCCCATCACCTCGATCGGTCCCATCCTCGCCGTCCCCGGCATCGCGCACGCGCTGGAGGC
>JBKPBU010000010.1:0-2023 GCA_046727015.1 Candidatus Methylomirabilota bacterium
GTGGGCGACGGTGGATCTCGAGAACATCGCGTCCCAGCGCGTGCTCGAGAAGGTCGGCATGGTCAAGGAAGGCGTGCTGCGGCGCTGGGCGGTCTTCCCGAACCTGGGCTCGGTGCCGCGCGACGTCTGGAGCTTCGCCCGCGTCAGGGAGACGGGGGTGCGCCCGTGACGACCCGCTTCGACGCGATCACGCTCGAGGTGCTCTGGACTCGGCTCATCTCCGTCGTGGACGAGGCGGCCAAGGCCATCGTGCGGACCTCGTTCTCCACGCTGTCCAACGAGGCCAACGATTTCGCCTGCGTGCTGACCGACGCGCGGGGCTTCGCGCTCGCCCAGAACTCTGGCAGCATCCCGTCCTTCATCGGGACGCTGCCCGCCACCGTCCGCCATTTCCTCGCCGAGTTCGCCGGTGACGGCATGAAGCCAGGCGACGTCTTCATCACGAACGACCCCTGGCAGGGGACCGGGCACATGAGCGACGTCTGCCTCGTGAAGCCGATCTTCCGCGGCGAGCGCCTCGTCGCGTTCGCGGCCACCACGTCGCACATGCCCGACATCGGCGGGCGGGTGCGCGCCATCGAGGCCCGCGAGCTGTTCGAGGAAGGCCTGCACATCCCACTCAGCCGGATCCGCCGGGACGGCGTCGCCGATGCGACGCTGATCCAGCTGATCCGTGCCAACGTCCGCACTCCCGAACAGACCATGGGCGACATCTGGGCGCAGGTGAGCGCCAACGAGCTGATGGACAATCGCGTGACACGACTCATGGACGACTACGACTTGACCTCGCTCGACGAGGTGGGCGACGAGCTGTTCGCCCGCTCCGAGCGCGCGATGCGGAGCGCGATCGCCGCCGTGCCCGACGGCACCTACCGCTTCGGCTTCGAGACCGACGGCTTCGAGAAGCCCTACCAGTTCAGGATCGCGCTCACGGTCAAGGGGGACGAGATCGTCGCCGACTACACCGGGTCCTCCCCGGCCCAGCCCCGAGCGATCAACTGCGTGATGGCGTACACGTATGCCATGACGGCCTACGCGGTCCGCTGCGCGCTCCTTCCCGGCCTGCCGAACAACGAGGGCATGTACCGCCCGGTCAAGGTCGAGGCGCCCGAGGGGTGCCTGCTCAACCCGAAGTTTCCCGCCGCCGTCGTCAGCCGCGCGCAGACGGGTCACTACGTGCCCGTGCTGGTCCTGGGCGCGCTCCACCAGGTCATTCCCGACAAGGTCATGGCGGGGGCGGGCTCGCCGCTCTGGGCGGTGGCACAGACGGGCACGCGGGAGGACGGGCGACCGTACACCAACGTGCTTTTCTTCAACGGGGGCATGGGCGCGACGGCGCTGAAGGACGGCGAGCACGTGCTCTCCTGGCCGAGCAATATCTCGAGCACGCCCGTCGAGATCGCGGAGAGGAACAGCCCGCTCTTCTTCCGCCACAAGCGCATGCGCTCGGGCTCGGGCGGGCGGGGACGTTCCCGCGGCGGGCTCGGCCAGGACGTGCTCTTCGAGAGCCGCTCGCGTCGCCCCATCGTGCTGAGCTTCATGGCCGAGCGAACGCGCTTCCCCGCTCCGGGTCTGGCCGGCGGTGGCGCCGGGGGACTCGGCGACGTGAGGATCAACGGCAAGAAGGTCGATCACCGCCGCCAGCACGTGCTCGCTCACGGGGACACGGTGCTGGTGAGCACGCCTGGGGGCGGCGGCTACGGGCCGGCGCGTGCCCGGCTCCCGGCATCTACCAAGCGTGACAAAGCGCTCGGCTACTCGGGAAAGGGCAAGGGATGAGCGAGACGGCGAAACCGGATCCGGAGGCCGACGCGCTCTTCGAGATCGTGCGTCTGCGCTATGGCGACCGCCTGACCACGGCGCAGCTGGACGAGCTGCGCAAAATCGTCGCGGGTCAGCTCGAGGTAGCCCGCGCGCTTCGCGCCGTCGCGCTCACCAATGCCGACGAGCCCATTCAGCCCTTCGCGCCGTACCGGGAAGAATCGCCCCTCACCCCTGGCCCCCTCACCGCTGGCCCCCTCAC
>JBKPBU010000011.1:0-2764 GCA_046727015.1 Candidatus Methylomirabilota bacterium
CGTGGACGGTACCTCGTCGTCACCGACGTCGACTGGGACTACATCCACCCCCAGGGTGCGGCGGCGGCGGGCACCCGTCACGAGCTGGTCCTGCGGGTCCAGCGCTTGGGCGTGCCCACGCAGGTCATGAGTGTGTTCAAATCCGCAACCCTGCTCAACATCAGCGGCAAAGGCGGCGCTGGGGCAAGCCTGACATCCGGGTTCATCGTCGCGGCCGGGGCTCGACTGTGTCCGATCGTGTTCCCTGGCCCGACCATCGACCTCGGGGGCACCAGCGCCGGATTGCAAGAGGTGATCGTCCGCGGCTATCTGGTGGCAGCCCGCCGCTGACCGCCTCGCCGACGACTATCAGTCTCGGCCGGCCGCGCTTTCGAGGCGGAGCGCGGCGCACTCCTCGTAGAGGATGCCGTCGACAATGGTGACCGGCTGGTCGAGGAGGGCCAGCAGCTTCTCGATCGCGTAGTCGCCGAAGCGCAGGCCCATGCGGGCGTAGCGGGCGCCGATCACGACTTTGGCGATGCCGGACACGCAGATGGCGAAGCAGCACATCGCGCACGGCTCGACTGTCGTGTAGAGCACGCAGTCGGCGAGCGGGCCCTGGCCCGCGCGGTACGAGGGATTCACGACGCGTAGGCGGGTCGAGAGGCGCCGAAGGGCCACCGTCTCCGCATGCGCGGTGACGTCGAAGGTCGACACGGCCTCGTTGTGACCGCGCTCGAGGACTTGGCCGTCGCGCACGATGACGCCGCCGACCGCCATGTTGCCCTCGGCGCGAGCGGCGCGCGCCTCCTGCAGTGCGATTCGCATGAACCGCTCGTGCTCGGTGTCGGGCATCGCCGTATCCTACCGCGACTTGCGATGGCGGTCACCTGCCGGTGCTGCTAGACTCCCAGATCCTCGACGGAGATCGGAACGCACTCCCGCTACCTTTGGGTTATGAGTGCAAGAGAGGATGGAATGCCATGGCACATTGGCTCCTGAAGTCCGAGCCTGACGATTGGTCGTGGGCCGAGCAGGTCGCGAAAGGGCGTGACGGGGCGGAGTGGACAGGCATCCGCAACTTCTCGGCCCAGAAGCACCTGCGCGCCATGAAGAAGGGCGAGCAGGCGTTCTTCTACCACACCGGCAAGGAGCGCGCGATCGTCGGCATCGTCAGGGTGATCGTGGAGGCACATCCGGATTCGACCGACTCCGCCTGGCGCGCCGTCGACGTCGCCGCGGTGCGGCAGCTCCCGACACCGGTCAGCCTCGAACAGATCAAGGCGAACCAGCGTCTCGCCGGCATGGTGCTGGTCAGGATCTCCCGCCTATCGGTCCAGCCGGTGACGGAGGCCGAGTGGCGCATCATCTGCAAGATGGGGGGACTCGCGGACTAGCGGATTTCGATCCGCAGCCAATTGTCTTATCGCAGGCCGCCCCTTCCGTCTCGATCATCCCTGGGCTGATCGAGTTCACGCGGCTCAGCGCTGCACCTCGGTCACGCCGTCCTTCAGCACGAGCCGGATCCGGAGGGGATCCTGCAGGATCTTCAGATCCGCCAGCGGATCGCCGTCGACCACGACCAGGTCAGCGCGCTTGCCCTTCTCCACCGTGCCAATTTCATGCTCGAGCCCCAGGCACGCCGCGGCGACGCCCGTCGCCGACTGGATGGCCTGCATCGGCGTCAGTCCGGCGACGGCCAAGTGCGCCAGCTCGGCGGCGTTGGGCGGATGTCCGTGACCACCGGCATCAGTGCCGGCGACCACCCGAATACCCGCCTCGAGCGCGCGGTGGATGGACTCGACGTGGTGCCCGTGCAGCGCCCGGGCGCGTTCGCGGACGTGCTTCGCTCGGGACTCCCGGTGGTATTCGTACACGGTGAGCGTCGGTACCAGGAACACGCCGCGCTCGGCCATCATCGCGATCAGCTCCGGCTCCTCGTCCAGATAGCAGCCGTGCTCGATGGAATCGACTCCAGCCTCCAGCGCGACGCGCAGACCGCGCCCGCCCAGCGCATGGCACATGACCTTGCGCCCCAGCGCGTGCGCCTCGTCGACCAGGGCGCGCATCTCGTCCAGGTCGAACGCGCGGTCCTTCGGGCCGTGGCCGGCACGCGAGCTGGCGCCGCCGGTCGTGGCGCACTTGATGACGTCGGCGCCGGCGCGCACCATGGTGCGCACGATCGTCCGCGCCTCCTCAACGCCATTGGCAACGCCATGGGGCAGCGCCGGATCCGGGGGCACGACGCACTCATGCCCGGAGGGGCTCACGCGGTCGCCGATCCCACCGATGGGCGACACGATCGCCACGGCGGTGAGGAGCCGCGGCCCGCGGATGAGACCCTCTTCGACCGCGATCCGGAAGCCCGCGTCCAGGCCGCCAGCGTCACGGACGGCGGTGTAGCCCATGCCGAGAGTCCGCTCGATCGCGCGCGCCGTCCGCAGGCTTCGGGTGCTGGAGGGCTCGTCGAGGCCCCAGCGGTGCGACAGCTCGTAGCTGTGAAACGCCAGGTGGTCGTGACAGTCGATGAGGCCCGGCAGAATTGTCTTGCCGGTGACGTCCAGCACTTCGGCGTCGGCCGGCCAGGAGCCGGCACCCGTAGTGACGGCCTCGATACGGCCGTCGCGCAGGACGATCGTCGCGTCGCGCACGGGCGCGGCGCCCGAGCCGTCGATCAGCGTGGCACCTCGCAGCACTCTCATGGGGTCGCCCTCCGCGGGCAAGTATACCCGGCCCAGCCCTTCCGGTGCGGCCCACGAGGTCGCCGAGATCTACCGCGTAGCCG
>JBKPBU010000012.1:0-2687 GCA_046727015.1 Candidatus Methylomirabilota bacterium
CGCAAGTACAACGTGGACGTGAGCCTGCTGCCGCCGCGCATCCCGAACATGGAGACCGTGAATGGCCGCGCGGAGGTGCTGGGCAAGAACAAGAAGCTGAGGGGCGGCCGCGGGCAGTACGGCGTCGTGTGGCTCAAGATCGAGCCGCTCCAGCGCGGCGGCGGCTTCGAGTTCGTGGACGACATCTTCGGCGGCTCCGTGCCGCGCAACTTCATCCCGTCGGTGGAAAAGGGCGTGCGCGACTGCATGAAGCGGGGCATCTACGCCGGCTATCCCATCGTGGATCTCAGGGTGTCGCTGTACGACGGCTCGTACCACGACGTGGACTCCTCCGACATGGCCTTCCAGATCGCGGCCTCGATGGGGCTGCAGAAGGGCTTCGTCGAGGCGCACCCGATCCTGCTCGAGCCGATCATGAACATCGAGGTGACGGCGCCGTCGGAGCACGCGGGCGACGTCATCGGCGATCTCAACGGCCGCCGCGGGCGCATCGTCGGCATGGAGCCCGACGGCGAGGTGGTGTCCGTGCGCGCGCAGGCGCCCATGGCCGAGATGCTGACCTACGAGTCCACGCTGCGCTCCATGACGGGCGGCCGCGGCAGCTACTCCATGGAGTACTCTCACTACGAAGAAGTCCCCGCCCACCTCGCGGAGAAAGTCGTCGCCGCGGCGAAGGCCGAGAAAGAGAAGCACTAGCATCCCACGCGAAATCGCTACGCCGCCCCAGACGCGCTTTGCGAAGAGCGGCGAGGTCAACATCGCCTACCAGGTGGTGGGCGAAGGGCCTCCCGATCTCGTGCTGGTGCCGGGCTGGGTGTCCAACATTGAAGTCTTCTGGGAGCACCCCGCGGCCGCCGGGTTCCTCAGGCGGCTCGCATCCTTCAGCCGGCTCATCCTGTTCGACAAGCGCGGCACCGGACTGTCCGACCGCGTCGCCAACATCCCCAACATCGAGACCCGGATGGACGACGTGCGGGCCGTGATGGACGCCGTCAAGTCGGAGCGGGCCGTGCTGTTCGGCTACTCGGAGGGCGGGCCGATGTGCGCCGTCTTCGCCGCCACGTATCCGTCGCGGGCCGCGGGGCTCGTCATGCACGGCTCCTACGCCCGCCTTGCCAGAGCCCCCGACTACCCATGGGGCAGAACGCCGGAAGACTCCAAGCGTTTCGAGGAGATGTGTGCGCGCGAGTGGGGCGGACCGGTGGGACTCGATTTGCGGGCGCCGAGCATGATCCACGACGAGAGCTTCCGTCAATGGTGGGCCCGCTTCGTCCGCATGGGCGTGAGCCCCGCGGGGAACTCGGAGATCATCCGCATGAATGTCCAGATCGACGTCCGGCACGTCCTGCCCTCGATTCGGGTCCCGACGCTCATTCTCCACTCCGTCGGTGATCAAACGTCCGAGCTGGCGCTTGGTCGCTATCTCGCCCGACACATCCCCGGGGCGAGGCTCGTGGAGATGCCGGGGATCGACCATCTGCCTTTCGGGGACACGGCGGAGCAGGCCCTCGCGGAGATCGAGGCTTTCGCGCGGACGCTGCCGCAACAGGCGGAGCCCGACCGCGTGCTCGCGACAGTCATGTTCGCCGACGTCGTGGGATCGACCGAGCGCGCGGTGGAGCTGGGCGATCGTGGCTGGAGGGAGCTGCTCGGAAATTTTCACTCGGCGGTGCGTGGAGAGCTGGCGCGGTTTCGCGGGCGCGAGATCGACACGGCTGGCGACGGCTTCCTCGCTGCCTTCGACGGGCCGGCACGGGCCGTTCGCTGCGCCAGCGCCGTGGGGCAGGCGGTGAAGCCGCTCGGACTGCGCATCCGCGCCGGTGTCCACACGGGCGAATGCGAGATACTGGGCGAGAAGCTGGCCGGCATTGCCGTGCATATCGGAGCGCGGGTCGCGGCCGCCGCCCAGCCGGACGAGGTGCTGGTGTCCGGCACCGTCAAGGACCTCGTCGCGGGGTCTGGTCTAAGTTTTGCCGATCGTGGCGTTCAATCGCTCAAGGGAGTGCCTGGAGAATGGCGTTTGTACGCGGTCGAGGGGGTCAGTTGACATGTTCGTGACGCACATCGAGTGCACCGTCTGCGGCCGGCGTCACGAAGCCGGCCGCCTCCTCACCGTCTGCGAAGGCTGCGGCCAGATGCTGGCCGTGCGCTACGACCTGCCCAAGGTGGCCGCCGCCGTCACCAAGGACGACCTGCGCCGGCGCGCGCCCGGGATGTACCGCTTTCGCGAGCTCACGCCGCTCGAGGCGACCGAAGAGCCTGTCACGCTGGGCGAGGGCGGCACGCCGCTGGTGCCGCTGCCGCGCCTGGCCGCGCACCTGGGCCTGCGCCATCTCTGGGGCAAGGACGAGGGCCAGAACCCCACGGGCTCCTTCAAGGCGCGCGGCCTCGGCATGGCGCTGACCAAGGCGCGCACGCTCGGCGTCAAGGGCGTGATGATCCCCTCGGCGGGCAACGCGGGCGGCGCGGCGGCGGTCTATGGCGCGCGCGGTGGGATTCCGGTCGTCGTGGTCGTGCCGCGCGGCACCGAAGAGGCCGCGATCGCCGAGGCCATCATCGCGGGCGCCTTCGTCTTCACGGTGGACGGCTCCATCGCGACCGCGGGCAAGCTCATCGCGGGCATCGCATCCAAGGTCGGCTGGTTCGATCTGGCCACCCTCAAGGAGCCGTATCGCCTCGAGGGCAAG
>JBKPBU010000013.1:0-3428 GCA_046727015.1 Candidatus Methylomirabilota bacterium
AACCTGCCCTACGGGGTCCGCAAGGTGGTCGAGCTGGGGCGGGCCCTCTGCGCCGAACCGAAGCTCCTGCTGCTCGACGAGCCGTCGTCCGGCTTGAGCGTCGAGGAGACGGAGGACATGGCGTTCTGGATCCAGGACATCCAGAACGTGCTCGGGATCACGGTGCTCATGGTCGAGCACGATATGAGCCTGGTGAGCGCTGTCTCCGAGCGTGTGCTGGCGCTGAACTACGGCCGGGCTATCGCCCTCGGCACGGCGCGGGAAGTGCAGGACCACCCCGAAGTCATCAAGGCCTATCTCGGAGGCTGACGGATGGCCGACGTCCTCTTGACCGTCAATAACCTCGAGACGTACTACGGGCCGATCATGGCCATCCGCGGGGTGAGCTTTTCGGTGCCGCGGGGGAAGATCGTCACGATCCTGGGCGCCAACGGCGCGGGGAAGACGACGATTCTCAAAACGGTGTCGGGTGTCATGGATCCGCAGAAGGGCACGGTGGCGCTCGAGGGCCGGGAGATCCAGGGAATGGACCCGGACAAGGTGACGCGGCTCGGCCTCACGCATGTGCCGGAGGGACGGGAGGTCTTCCCGTTCCTCACGGTTCATGAGAATCTCCGGATGGGCGCCTTCACCCGCAGCGACGCCGGCGACATTGCCCGGGACCTGGAGACGGCCTACGACTACTTTCCCGTCCTCCGCGCTCGCGCCGGCCAGACCGCGGGCAGCCTCTCCGGCGGCGAGCAGCAGATGCTGTCGATCAGCCGCGCCCTCATGGCGCGGCCGAAAATGATGCTGCTGGACGAGCCGTCGCTGGGGCTGTCACCCAAGCTCGTGAAGGAGATCTTCGACATCATCGTCCGGATCAACCGCGAGCGGGGAGTGACCGTCCTCCTCGTGGAGCAGAACGCCAACATGGCGCTGCACGTCGCCGACTACGGATACGTCCTGGAGGTCGGCCGCGTCGTGATGGAAGACGCCTGCGCCCGGCTGCTCGAGAAGGACGACATCAAGGAGTTCTATCTCGGCGTGAAGGAGAGCAGCATTCGCGGCACGAAGCGGTGGAAGAGGAAAAAGACATGGCGCTGACCCAACAGGCTGCCCAGGACGCGCGCGCGTGGACCATTCATGGCCAGGACACGCTGCCCAAGCTGTTCCGGCATGTCGTCAAGGAGCGCGGAGACGCCGTGGCCATGCGCGAGAAGGACCTCGGCATCTGGCGCTCGATCACGTGGCGCGAGTACGGCCTGCGCGCGAAGCGGGTTGGCCTCGGGCTCGTCGCCCTGGGCTTCCAGCCGGGGGACGTGGTGTCCGTCATCGCCGAGAACTGCCCGGAGTGGCTGTACACGGACCTCGGCACGATGTCGGTCGGCGGCGTCACCAACGGCATCTACACGACCGACTCGGCGAGCCAGATCGAGTACATCGTCAACGACAGCGGCACACGCTTCTTCTTCGCCGAGAACGAGGAGCAGCTCGACAAGATCCTCGGGGTCCGGAAGAGCTGCCCACAGCTCGTCAAGATCATCGTCTTCGACATGGAGGGGCTGCACGGCTTCACGGATCCCCAGGTGATGCCGTTCGAGGAGCTCCTGGCGCTGGGTGACCGCTACGACCGGGAGCACCCGGGCGCGTTCGATCCAATGGTCGAGATCGCGAAGCCGGGAGACCTGGCGATTCTCGTCTACACGTCCGGCACCACGGGCCCGCCCAAGGGCGCCATGCTGAGCCACCGGAATATCCTGTTCCAGCTCGGCTACTCCGACTTCATCACGGAGCCCCGGCCGGGCGACCAGCAGCTCTCCTTCCTGCCGCTCGCGCACATCGCCGAGCGGACGTTCAGCGTCTTCTACCCCCTGCACTCGGGCGCGACGGTCAACTTCGCCGAGAACATCGATACCGTGCCCGCGAACGTTCGCGAGGTGGCGCCGGCGGTCTTTTTCGCGGTGCCGCGGATCTGGGAGAAGTTCTACTCGGGCGTCGAGCTGCGCATGCGCGAGGCTACCTTCGCGGGCAGGCTCGCCTACGGGTGGGCCATCGGGGTAGGCGCCCGCATGGCCGCAGCCAAGATCGCAGGCCGCAGGCCGTCGGCCGCGCTCAGGCTGCTCTACCGTGCCGCGAACTTCCTCGTGCTCGACAATCTCAGGCGCTCGATGGGGATGCACCGGGTCCGGGGCGCGGCGACGGGCGCCGCGCCGATCGCGCCCGAGCTCGTCCGGTGGTACCTGTCCCTCGGCATCGACATGCGTGAGGTCTACGGCCAGACGGAGAACTGCGGTCTCGCGACGGCGATGCCCGGGGACAGGATCAAGCTCGGCACGGTCGGCCGCGCCCGCCCGGACACGGAGGTGAGGCTGTCTCCCGAGGGCGAGATCCTCCTCAGGGGGCCGCACGTGTTCCTCGGCTACTACAACAAGCCGGAGAAGACGGCGGAGACGATCGTGGACGGCTGGCTGCACACCGGCGACGTCGGCTCGATGGACGACGACGGGTTTCTCACCATCACGGACCGCATGAAGGACATCATCATCACCGCGGGCGGCAAGAACATCACGCCCTCCGAGATCGAAAACCAGCTCAAGTTCTCGCCGTACATCTCGGATGCGGTGGTCATCGGCGACCGCCGGAAGTTCCTGTCCTGCCTGGTCATGATCGATCACGAGACCGTGGCGCAGTTCGCGCAGGAGCGCAACGTGCCGTTCACCAACTTCGCCTCGCTCTGCCGGTCCCGGGAGGTGCAGAACCTCATCTGGGGCGAGATCGAGCGGGTGAACCGGCAGCTCGCCAGGGTCGAGACCATCAAGAAGTTCAGCCTGATCGAGCAGATTCTCACCGCCGAGGACGAAGAGCTGACGCCGACCATGAAGCTGAAGCGGTCGTACGTGAACGCGAAATACAAAGAGGTTATCGACGGGATGTACACGGGAGTTTGACAGGCCGCTCCGCCCAAAGGCGGGCAACCACGAAAGGAGCGCATTGATGAAGAAGCTGCTTGGGATAGGGGTGCTGATCGGCGCGGTGGCGCTGGCCGGCGCCGCCATGGCGCAGAAGGAGACGCGCGGCGTCACGAAGACCGAGATCGTCATGGGTATGCACACGGACCTGTCCGGCCCGGCCGCAACCTACGGCGTGTCGTCGTCGAACGCCGTCAAGATGCGCTTCGACGAAGCCAACGAGAAGGGCGGCATCCGCGGCCGCAAGATCAAGCTGATCGTGGAAGACACCCAGTACCAGGTGCCCCGGGCCGTCCAGGCGGGCGCGAAGCTGATCAACCGCGACCACATCTTCGCGATGGTGGCCGGCCTCGGAACGCCGATGAACAACGCGCTGTTCAAGGACCAGCTCGACGCGGGGGTGCCGAACCTGTTCCCGCTGTCGGCCGCGCGCTCCATGTTCGAGCCCTTCCACAAGCTGAAGTTCTACGGCGCCGC
>JBKPBU010000014.1:0-1880 GCA_046727015.1 Candidatus Methylomirabilota bacterium
GGGTGGTAGAAGGGCGCCACCAGGATGTCGGTGCCGAGCAGCACACGCGAGGTGCGCGTGGCGAAGCCCGCCAGCACGGGCAGGGGAGAGGGCCAGTAGTGGTTGACGACCGAGTGGTGCTCTTCCATCCACACGGAGTGGAAGCCGAGGTCTTCGCCGCGGACCACCTCCTCGAGGGCGTCCTTGAAGTAGTGGCCGCCCTCGATGGGGATGAAGCCGACCCGGAGCCTGGCCACTAGTCGCTTGCCAGCTTCCCGTTCACTCCCCAGTTCGACTTCTCCACGTCCTGGAACACGATGTGGACCTGGTCGGGCGTGGTCTTGCCGATCTTGACCATGGCGTCGGTGATGGCGGCCGTGATTTCGCGCTTCTGCTGGGGGGTGCGGCCGGCGTACCACTGGACGGTGATGTTGGGCATGGGGTCTCCTTTCTACTTGAGCCGCGTCATGTCGTCGGGAAAGTTCGAGGTGAAGGCGTAGGACTTGACTCTGCCGTCGCTGCTGAAGCGCACCGAGAGGTCCTTCGTCTGCTCCGCGCCCCAGCCCCGCTGGCCGAAAAACCAGCGCCACGTCGCATCTCCGCTGTCGATGCCGACCTGATAGGGCTCGCCGAACAGGCGCCGGAGGTCGCTCTTGTCGGTCTTGCCCACGGTGATGCCTCGCGAGTCGGGCGAGGGGAACTCGCGCCCGAAACTGGTGGAGAGGCACCCGGCTGAGAGCGTCCCCACGAGCAGAGGAATCATCACGAGGGCCGGACGCATGGATCGATTATCACACGCGGCCTTCAGTCGGGTCAACGAGACGACGGGGTCAACGAGGCTTGACTTACGCGGAGGCTGCCGCTAGCCTCGTGCCACCCGGAGCCAGACACTCACGGAGGCGAACGCGTATGCCGATTCCCGTCATGAAAGGGTATGCCAGCCTCGACGCCCTGCCCGAGGAGAAGATCGGCGACAAGATCAGCCGCAAGATCCTCGTGGGCGACAAGGAGATGGTGGTCTTCTGGAAGATGAAGGCGGGCGCGCACGCCGCCATGCACCAGCATCCACATGAGCAAATTTTCTGGATGCTCTCCGGCCGGATGGACTTCAACCTGGCCGGGGAGAAGCGCACCTGTGTGGCCGGCGACCTGGGCGTCGTCCCGGGCAACACGCCGCACGAGGCCTACTTCCCGGAGGACACGGAGGTCATCGACATCTTCGCGCCGCCGCGCGAGGACATGTTCACGGGCGGCGACACCTATCTAGCCCGCTAGCCGGGCGCCGCCCTGCGCTGTATCTCAGGGAGCGCGTGCCCGGCGATCTGCCCGGTGCTAGGATGTCGGCGTGGACACGTTCAGCGCCGAGGAGCGGGCCGCGCTCGCGCCCTACTTCACCAACCTCGACGGGCCCGTCTTCGCCCTCGTCAACCTGCCCGAGGTCGTCAAGGGCGCGCTCTTCGCCCGCTACTCCCGATCGGCGAAGTCGCTCCGCCGGCTTTTCCTGGATGAATTCCTCGAGCGGTCGCCGGGCGGAGTCGCGACCCCCGCCGTCGGCACGGCGCGCGCCGAGCAGCTCTACGAACGGGTGTTCTCCGAGTACGGCGACGACTCGGTAGCGCAGCTGGGCGGCGTGCACATCGCCTGCGAGGGGGCGTCGAACATCTTGACCAAGGTGCTCGAGTGGGGCCGCCTCATGGCCTACCTCGAGCAGTCCACGCGGTACATCCCGTACACCGACAGGCCGGACGGCCGCTGGAAGTACCACGTCCCCGCCGAGCTCGATGGACACGCCCTGCGGCCGCGCTACGTCGAGACGCTCGACCGTGCCTTCGAGACCTACGCGCGCTGGATCGAGCCGATGCGGGAGCACTGGGCCGCGCGCCTCCCCAAGCCCGCCCGCG
>JBKPBU010000015.1:0-4172 GCA_046727015.1 Candidatus Methylomirabilota bacterium
GTTCTCGTTCGAGCGGTACCGCGGCATCTCCGCGAAGGTACTCAAGGAGAAGGTTGCCGCGATCGAGACTCCGGATCCGCGGCGTGTCCGGTTTCGGCTCAAGCAACCATGGCCGGATTTCATCGCGTTCTACGGCACGCCAGCTACGGGGGCGGCCTGGATCGTCCCCCGGAAGTACGTCGAGAAGGTGGGCGAGGACGGGTTCAAGAAGGCGCCGGTCGGCGCCGGCCCCTACAAGTTCGTCTCGTTCACGCCGGGGATCGAGCTCGTGCTGGAAGCCGCCGACGGGTACTGGCGCAAGACGCCAAGCGTGAAGCGCCTCGTCTTCAAGGCGGTGCCCGATGCCAGCACGCGACTCGCCATGCTCACGCGCGGTGAAGTGGACGTCGCCTACGCGGTCACGGGCGAGCTCGGCGAGGCGGTGCGCCGCACGCGCGGGCTCACGCTGCGGCCGACTCCGTTCGTGGCCACCCACTGGGTGGTCTTCGCCGACCAGTGGGATCCGGGCTCTCCGTGGCACGACCGGCGCGTGCGTCTCGCGGCCAACCACGCGGTGGATCGCCAGACGATCAACCAGGCCGTGACCCTCGGGTTCTCCAAGATAACCGGGAGCATCATCCCGACCAGCTTCGACTTCTACTGGCAGCCGCCGCTCTACCCCTACGACCCGGGCAAGAGCCGGCAGCTCCTCGCGGAGGCCGGGTACCCGAAGGGCTTCGACGCCGGGGACTTCTGGTGCGATGCCGGGGCCTGCGTATACGCCGAGCCGATCCTCAACGATCTTCAGGCCGTCGGCATCAAGACGAGGCTTCGCCCGCTCGAGCGGGCGGGGTTCCTCAAGGCGTATCAGGACAAGAAGCTCAAGAACCTCATCCACGGGTTGAGCGGCATCTTCGGCAACGCCGCCACCCGCATGGAGCCGTTCGTCATCTCGGGCGGCGCCTACGCCTACGGGGGATATCCCGACATCGACGGGCTCTTCAAGGAGCAGGCGGGCGAGCTCGATCCGAAAAAGCGCGAGGCGCTCCTCCATCGCATCCAACAGCTGATCCACGAGAAGGCCATGGTCCTTCCGATCTGGCAGCTCGCCCTTCTGCAAGGGGTCGGCCCGCGTGTGGAGCAATCGGGGCTCGGCCTCATCGCGGACTATCCGTGGTCGGCGCCGTACGAGGACCTGAAGCTCAAGACGAAGTGAACGCGAGCGAAGGAGTCACCATGAAGCTTGGTCTGAGCATCGGCTATTCGGGGGCGGAGCTGAAGCTGCCGGTGGACAAGGTGCTGCTCGCGGAGCGGCTCGGGTTCGACTCGGTGTGGACGGCCGAGGCCTACGGCTCGGACGCGATCACGCCGCTCGCCTACCTGGCCGCCCTCACGAAGCGCATTCGCCTCGGCACCGGCATCATGCAGCTCGCCGCGCGCCCGCCGGCCTCGGCCGCGATGGCGGCGGGGACCCTGGACGCCCTCGCGGGTGGCGGGCGCGTCATCGCCGGCCTCGGCGTGTCCGGTCCCCAGATCGTCGAGGGCTGGTACGGCCAGCCGTGGGGCAAACCGTACTGGCGCATCCGCGACTACGTGACCATCATGCGCAAAGTCTTCGAGCGCAAGGATCCCGTGTCTCATCAGGGGCGGGAAATCTCGCTACCCTACACCGGCCCCGGGGCGCTCGGCGTCGGCAAGCCGCTCACGTCGATCCTGCATATGGACCCGCGGCTGCCCATCTGGCTCGGCACCGGCACGGAATCGAATGTGAAGCTGACGGCGGAGATCGCCGACGGCTGGCTGCCCCTCGGCTTCGTGCCGCGTCTCATGCCGATGCTGCGGCCCTGGCTCGAGGAAGGCTTCCGCCGGGCGGGCGGCGGCAAGGGCTTCGCCGACTTCGAGATCCAGCCGCGCGCCGAGGTGGCGATCACCGACGACGTGAAGGGCGCGCTCGCCGGCATGAAACCGCGCGTGGCGCTCTACGTCGGCGGCATGGGCCATCGCGACAAGAACTTCCACAAGGAAATGATGATCCGTCGCGGCTTCGGCGACGCGGCCCAGCGCATCCAGGAATTGTTCCTCGCGAAGCGGAAGAACGAGGCCGTCGCCGCCGTCCCCGACGAATTCTGTGACGAGATGTCGCTGGTGGGGCCGGTGGCTCGCATCCGCGAGCGCTATCGCGCCTGGGCCGAGTGCGGCATCACCGGGCTGACCATCACCACCGAGCGGCCCGAGGCGATGGAGCTGATGGCGAGCCTCGCCGGCGGCCGATGAGCTCGTGCGCGAGCGGGGTCAGGTCTTACATTCCGACATTTCCATGAGAACCGGTTTCACTTCCCGCGAAAATGTCGTTTTGTAAGACCTGACCCCGAATCAGGCGATGGCGTTGGCGGCGCGGAGCGCGGCGAGCGCTGTGCGCTCGTATCCGAGTAGCCCGCCGAGCACTTCGTCCGTGTGCTGCCCCACGGTCGGCACGGGCCCAATCCGCGCCGGTGTCTTCGACAGCTTCACCGTCGCGCCCGGCAGGTACATCTCGCCCGCCACCGCGTCCTCCATCTTGACCAGCATCTCGCGCTCCCACAGGTGCGGATCCTTCGCGACCTCGGGAATCGTCCGTACCGGCGCCGCCGGGATGCCGGCCTCGTGCAGGGCCGCGCACACCTCGTCCATCGAGCGCGCGGCGCACCACGCCTCGATCTTCGCGCGGCGATCGCCCGCCGGCGAGCTGCCGGCCAGCGGCGTGTCGTCCGCCGGCCCGCCCACGATCTTCATCAAGCCCGCCGCCATCTCGCGCCCCGCGGCCGCGATGACGACCCAGCCGTCCGTGGCCCGATAGGGTGGCCGCCCACCCTCACCGCCCTCCGCGCCGGTGGCCAGGTAGTACGACGTCGGGATCTCGACCATCGTCAGCGCGGAGTCGAGCAGGCACACGTCCACGAGCTGGCCCTCGCCGGTGCGGTCGCGATGCCGGAGGGCGGCCAACGCGCCGATCGTCGCGTGCAGCGCGGTGTAGCGATCGACCACCGACGACGCGGTGCCGACCGGATGGCCCTCGGGCTGGCCGGTCAGGGCCATGAGGCCGCCCATCGCCTGGCCAAGCGAATCGAACGCGGGACGATCGCGGTAAGGGCCGTACTGGCCGAAGCCCGATACCGACACCAGGATGATGCCGGGGTGCAATGCGCGCAGCCGCTCGTAGTCGAAGCCCATGGCGGCCATCACGCCGGGGCGAAAGTTCTCCAGCACGATGTCGGACTTCGGCACCAGCGCGGCGAAGACCTCCTTGCCCTTGGCGCTCCGGAGATCGAGGCAGATGCTCTTCTTGCCGCGGTTGTAGACGGAGAAGTAGACGCTCTGGCCGCGCACCATCGGCGGATGCCGGCGCGTCTCCTCGCCGCCGGGTGGCTCGATCTTGATGACCTCGGCGCCGAGATCCGACATGAGCATGCCGCCGCGCGGCCCCGCCTGGAACCGCGCGAGCTCGAGCACGCGGACGCCGTCGAGGCAGCCAGAAGTCATTTCGTCTCCCTCGCGACGACGTTCACCGCTTAACTACACAACCACATCCCGTCAGGCTTCGAGACGCAATGCGGCCGCGAGTAGTCCCACGTGCCATAGCTGTGCGGCCCGGGATAACCGTAGGTATAGGAGGGCGCGTCGTTGTAGCTCACGTCCGGTCCAGGATAAGCGTAGGTGAAGCCGCGGGGATAACCGTAGGCAAAGGGACCAGGGTTGAAGAACGGATGCCAGAAGAAGGGCCCCCGCACGCCGAAGCGGTCGCGTACGCCGGAGCTGCTGGCGTCGGCGAGGACGGGCATCGCGAACAGGGTCAGCACGATTAGGAGCAGCATCACTCTCTTCATCGCTCACACCCCCTGTTCGATTGTACACCTCACCTGGTGTGAGCAATTCTTTCACGACTGCTGCTTGGACGCCTACGCGAACGCCGGCATCACCTCGCGCGAGAAGAGCTCCATCGAGCGCAGCACGCGCCCATGCTCGAGGTCGCCGAACCAGAAGCTGCAATTGAAGTGCGTGATGCCCACCAGCTCCCGGATGCGCTTGATCTGACGGATGCACGTGTCCGGGGTGCCGATGACCAGGAAGCGGTCCAGCAGGTCGTCGATGTCGGGCTCCTTCGCCGCGGGCACGGGGATGGCGCGCCCGCGCTCCACGCGCTCGTAGTGGTTGCG
>JBKPBU010000016.1:0-8739 GCA_046727015.1 Candidatus Methylomirabilota bacterium
CATCCTGGAGTACTCGGGCACTCCCTACGGCACTTTCAAGAAGGCGCGGAAGCGCTACCAGGTCACGCAAGCGGTCCTGCTGGCGCCCGTGGTGCCCTCCAAGATCGTGGCGGTCGGGCTCAACTACCGCGACCACGCGGAGGAGATGAGCCTGCCCGTGCCCGATGAGCCCGTCATCATCCTCAAGCCGCTGTCGGCGCTCTGCGGGCCGGACGACCCCATCATCTATCCGCCCCAGTCGAACCACGTGGATTACGAGGGCGAGCTGGCCATCGTCATCCGCAAGCGCTGCCGCCACGTGGCGCCCGAGCGGGCGCGCGACTACGTGCTCGGCTACACGTGCCTCAATGACGTCACCGCGCGGGATATTCAACGTCGCGATGGCCAGCCGACACGCGCGAAGGCCTTCGACACGTTCTGCCCGGTTGGGCCCTGTATCGCGACGGACATCGATCCCAACGCCGCCGAGGTCGAAACCTGGGTCAACGGTGAGCGGCGCCAGGCCGGCAGCGCCAAGGGCTTCATCTTCCCTGTCGAGGACGTCATCGCCCGCGTCTCGGCGGTCATGACGCTCCTGCCCGGCGACGTGATCGCGACCGGGACGCCCGCCGGCGTAGGCGCGCTCGAGCCGGGCGACCGGGTCGAGGTGCGCATCGACGGCATCGGCACCCTCAAGAACCCCGTCATCAAGCTCTAGGAGGCGCGCGCGTGGCCGAATCCCCCAAGACGTTCGACATGGCCGAGAGGCTGCGGAAGCTGCCCCCCTACCTCTTCGCCGAGATCGACAAGAAGAAGCGCGAGGCGCGCGCGAGAGGCGCGGATCTGATCGACATGGGCATCGGCGATCCCGACCTGCCGACGCCACCCCACATCATCGAGGCGCTCAAGCGCGCCGCCGAGAATGCCGCCAACCACCGCTACCCCGACTACGAGGGGCTGCTGAGCTTCCGCTCGGCCGTCGCGCAGTGGTACAAGGGGCGCTTCGGCGTGACGCTGGATGCGGAAAGCGAGGTGCTGACGCTGGTCGGCTCCAAGGAAGGCACGGCCCACATGCCGCTTGCCTGGGTCAACCCGGGCGATGTGGTCCTGGTGCCCGACCCGGGATACCCGGTCTACGCGGCGGGGACATGGTTCGCGGGCGGCGAGGTGCATTTCATGCCGCTCCGGCGGCAGAACGGCTTCCTGCCCGACCTCGACGCCATTCCCGCGGACGTGGCGCGGCGGGCCAAGCTCATGTATCTCAACTACCCGAATAATCCGACCGCCGCCGTGGCGGGCGGCGAGTTCTTCGCCAAAGTGGTCGCGTTCGCGCGCAGGCACGGCATCATCGTGTGCCACGACGCCATGTACTCCGAGCTTCGCTTCGACGGCTACACGCCCCCGTCCTTCCTCGAGACGCCGGGCGCCACGGAAGTGGGCGTCGAGTTCCACTCACTCTCCAAGACCTACTCCATGACCGGCTGGCGCATCGGCTTCTGCGTCGGCAATGCGCGCTATCTCGGCGGCCTCGGCAAGATCAAGACCAATGTAGACTCGGGCGTCTTTCAGGCGGTGCAGGAGGCGGGCATCGCCGCCCTCACCGGGCCGCAGGACGTTCCGGAGCAGTACCGGCGGATCTACCAGGAGCGTCGCGATGTGGTGGTGGGAGGACTGCGAGCGCTCGGCTGGGAGGTGGACGTGCCCAAGGCGGCGTTCTTCGTCTGGGCACCCGTGCCCAAGGGTCTCGACTCGCGGGCTTTCGCGTCGAGACTCCTCGAGGAGGTCGGCTGCGTCGTCACTCCCGGCGTGGGCTTCGGCCCATCCGGTGAAGGATTCTATCGTGTCGCGCTGACGATCGACGCCAAGCGCCTCGCCGAGGCCATGCAGCGGCTGAAGGGGCTCAAGCTCTGAGCGCCGACAAGGTCTTTCTCGAGGACGTGCGCTTCTACGGCCATCACGGGGTCACGAAGGCTCAGCAAACCGTCGGAGCGTGGTTCTCCGTGGACGCCGAGCTCCACGTCGACCTGCGGCCGGCGGCCGCCTCGGACGATCTCAGGACCACCGTGGACTACGGGCTCGTAGCGGCGCGCATCGTGGAAGAGTCGACCAAGGAGCGGGTGAATCTCCTCGAGCGGCTGGCCGGGCGGCTCGCGTCCATGCTGCTGGCCGAGTTTCCCTGCTCCGAGGTGCGCGTGCGCGTCCGGAAGCTGACGCCTCCCATGGAAGGGCTCCAGGGCGTACCGGGAGTCGAGCTCACCCGGCGGCGCTGAGGGGATCCAAGGTCCGGCATGGCGAAGGTGTTTCTCTCCGTGGGCTCCAACCTGGGTGACCGCGCGGCCCTGCTGCGACAGGCGGTGGCGCGCCTGAGGACTCTGCCCGGCGTGGAGTTCCTCGACGCCTCGCCCGTGTACTGGACGGAGCCCTGGGAGAAGCGGCCGGGCCAGAGCGCCCGAAACCAGGAGACGTGGTTCTTCAACTGCGTGGTCTCGATCGAGACCACGCTCGAGCCTCCCGTCCTCCTCGAGCAGGTCCAGGACGTGGAGCGCGTGATGGGCCGCACGCGAGGGGCCGGGAGACCCGAAGACCAGCGCTACGAGCCGCGCCCGCTCGACATCGACATCCTCCTCTACGACGACCGGGTGATCAGCGGCCCTGACCACCTGCACATCCCGCATCTCCTGATGCATGAGCGCGCCTTCGTCCTCCGGCCGCTCGCCGATCTCGCCCCCGAGCTCGAGCACCCGGTGCTGTACCAGACCATACGCGAGCTGCTCGAGGCCCTGGCGGACGAGCACGAGGTGCGCCCGTCCGACCTGCCCGCCCGGTGGTTCGAGTAGCCGCCTGCCGGCGGGAGCGAGCCGACGGTGGCCGACGACGAGTTCAGGCAGCAGGCTCTCCAGCATCTCGACGCGCTCTACAACCTCGCCGTCTACCTGACCCGCAATGGCTCGGAAGCCGAGGACCTCGTCCAGGAGACCTATGCCCGGGCGCTCCGCTTCTCGCACCGGTTCCAGCCGGGAACCTACATGCGCGCCTGG
Source organism: Candidatus Methylomirabilota bacterium (assembly GCA_046727015.1). Lineage (GTDB taxonomy): Bacteria > Methylomirabilota > Methylomirabilia > Rokubacteriales > CSP1-6 > AR37. The sequence goes on from JBKPBU010000016.1 coordinate 3,018, forward strand.
ATGTTTCAAATTTTGAGGAACACCTTCTTGACCTTCTACCGCCTGCGCGAGCGCGAGCCCGCGATCAGCGAGGCGGGCGTGCCGGACGGCGAGGCCCCGATGTTCCACCACGCCCCGGCGGAAGACGGCGAGAGCAAGGGCGCCCACATGGATCTGGAACGGGCGCTCGGGCGCCTCTCGGAGGAGTTCCGGACTCCACTCCTGCTGGCCGAGGTCGAAGGGCTGTCGCTGGAGGAAGTGGCACGGATCATGGATTGCCCGGTCGGCACCGTGAAGTCGCGGATCTTCCGGGCCAAGGAGCGGTTGCGGGGACTCCTCAAGGACTACGGCGGCCCGGGCAGGATCTGACTCGACATGACGAACGACATCGACGACCACGGCGGCGAACCGGACGAGATCGCGCAGTTCCTGCGCGAGCGCGTGGCGCGGCACCAGGCGCCCATGCGCCTGCGCGCGGCCGTCGTGGAGACCCTGAGCCCGTCCGAAGGCCGGCGCCGGCCGTCGCTCTGGCTGCCGCCCGCCCTCTCCGCCCTCGCCACCGCCATGGTCATGCTGCTCTGGCTCGCGCCCGTGCTGCCGCGCTCGGGCGGCGATCCGCTCCAGTTGCTCTCGCATGCCGTCATGACCGAGCACGCGCGCGCGGTGCTCTGGGGCGAGGCGCGTCCCGACGCGATGCCGGGGGCCCTGCCCCACGTGATGGAGGAGAGCGGCGTGCTGCTCAACTGGGTCTTCACGGGCGACCAGGATCTCCGGCTCGTCAACGCCCAGCCGACTTTCCTCGAAGGCCGCCGTGCCCTGGCCCTGACCTACCAGGACCGCGACGGCCACTCGGTCAGCTACATCGTCGCGCGCGGCCCCAATGTCGCCATTCCGGAGCTCGGCAGGGTCCAGATCGCGAAGTGGCGTCCGCTGGTGACGAAGGACGACGGCTTCGCGCTGATCGTCTGGAAGCAGTCAGGGCTCGTCTGCGTGATGGTGTCGGATCTCGTCTCGGAGGACGACCTGGGCCGCTTCAAGGAATACTTCGTCAAAGTCCGCTCCGCCACAGAGCTCTCGCAAAGGTACTAGGCGGGGTCAGGTCTTACATTCCTACATTCTGGCCTTGAACCGCTAGACTTCGCCCCGCGCCAGCGCACGGATCAGCGTGGCCGCGCGGCCGCGCGCCATCACATGATAGAGCCCGCCCGGAAAACCGGATGCGTAGCGGCCGTGCCCTGCCACGATGCTAGCGCGAGAGCCGCCTGGGGTTCAAGATGTGCCCGTGGACGCACGTCCGCTACGCGGCCCATGCCGTATTGCAGGAGTTGAGCCCAAAGGAGGCGGCCTATGCCGATCTACATGATTCAGGCGTCGTACACGAGCGGTGCGTGGGGCAGGCTGGTCCAGCGGCCGGAGAATCGGATGGAGGCGCTCAAGCCCGTCATCGAGACGCTGGGCGGGCGGCTCCTGGACTGGTACTACGCGTTCGGAGAATTCGACGTAATGCTCCTTATCGACGTTCCGGACAACATCAAGGCGGCGGCGGCCTCCATGGCCGTGGCGGCCGGCGGCGCCGTGAAGGCGATCACCACGACGCCGCTGATGAGCGCCGACGACGGCTTCGACGCGCTCCTCCTCGCCCAGGGCGCCGGATACCGACCTCCCGGCGCGTGACACGAACCGAAGAAGTACGGCGCCCACCACGTGAGTGAGCTGTCGCCTGGTCCCAGTGGTGCCTAGCGCTTTTGAGGCGCCTGGCCTCCCCCAGCGGCCGGCGTGGTCTGGCCGAGGCGCGCTCGTACTTTGGCCGCACGCTCGGGAGCATCAGCGAGGTCGGGAGACACCTCGAGGAGCCTGTCCCAGTACTCGAGCGATGTCTCGTAGAGGCCCCATCCCTCGTGTAGCTCGGCGAGCGCATAGAGGGCGGTCAAGTGGTTGGGGTCTTTCTCCAGCGCCTGCTTCAACATCGCCACCCCGCGCTCCCGCTGGCCGGTGTAAGTCAATGCAAGCCCAAGATAGACATCGAGCGTCGGGGGCGCGTCGCTCCGCTTGGCCAGGGGCTCGAGGATCGTGACGACCTCTGCGGACATCCCGCGTTCGCCAAGCCTCGCGGCGACAGTGGTGAAGAAGCGGACGTCGTATGGCGCGAGGTCGCGGTACTGTCGGGCGAGCTGAGCGGCCTCGAGAATGCGACCCTCGCGTAGGTAGTAGAGGATCAACGCCCGCCAGGAGTAGGTAGCCGTCGGGCTCATGGCCAGAATAGCGCGATGGTGGGCTTCGACGTCCTCGTCGATGCCCGCCACCCAGGGAATCCCGAGAGCGCCCTGCCGCATCTTGACGACGACGGTCTTGCCCACCCACACCGTGTTGCGCTCCTTCCACCAGAGAGACACGCGCTCGACGCGCTGCGGATCGCGCACGGGGCGGAGAGCGACCCACGACACCGGCGTGAGCGTGCCGAGCTTGATCTCGAGCGCGCGCCGGGCCACTGACTGGACCTCGCTTCTATGCCCTGCCGGCAGGGAGCGGTCCCTAAAGCCATTGACGAAGACCACAAGGCTCCAGCAGGCGAAGATCAGGATGGCCAGGCTTCCCCAGTATTCCGTCCGGTCGAAAGCATGCCGTGCCGGCTCCGGCATCCAGCCCCGCGGGACGAAGTGGTTGGCCAGCATGAGGACAGAGAGCGCCAGGAGTGCGAGGCTCAGCCAAGGCAGAAGGAAGAGCATCGGGCCGGGAATGCGATAGTCGAGGTGGGTCGTGAGAGCCCACAGGCCGATCGCAGTGATGGCCGAGTATCGCAGGAACCCCAGGATCCATCGCCCGGTGGTCGCGAGTCTGGACGTCTGCGTTGTGGTCACCGCGTGTTCTCGCGTGCGCGCTGGCGCGCCAGTCCCTTTTCAGCCATCGTGAGCCGGCCAAGTACCATGGGATCGCCCGGCCGCTGCTGGAGGACCCACCGGAGACACGGGACTGCTCGGCCGGGCGCACCCTGCACGGCATAGAGCCAGCACAATTCGGCATAGGCGCCGATATCCCGGTCGCCGAGCCGGTTGGCCCGTTCAAAGGTCTGAATGGCCATCGGCCGCTTTCCCTGCCGCAAGTAAATAAAGCCGAGGGTGGTATAGGCGGTGCCCCGCCTCGGGTCGAGGGCGATGGCCTTGTCGACCGTCTGCTTGGCTTCGTCCAGCTGCCCCCTCTCGTAGAGAGCGCGTGCGAGACGTTCGAGCGTCTCGGGTCGATCCGGCCGAAGGGCCAGGGCCCGGCGAAAGTACGCAATGGCTTGAGGCTGATCGCCGAGCAGGTTCGAGATCTGTCCGAGCCGCTCCAGATCGGCCGGGTTGTCGGGATGCTTGGCGAGCCGCTCGAGGAAGTATGCGCGGGCCTGCTGATAGTCTCCCAGCTTCTCGACGAAGTAGCGCTGGAGGCCGCTCGTGTAGTAGGGATCATCGCCTCCAAGGTCCACCGCTTTCAACATGAGGCGGCGTTCGGTGACCGCGTCGCCGGAATCCCCGTAGACCAGGGCAGCCCGAACAAGCGCGTCAGGGTTCCGCGGATTGGCCGCGACGGCCTTGGCCAAGGCATCCCGCGAATCCTCGGACCGGCCCCGGAATCCGTAGATGATCCCGATCGTCAGCCAGGCGTCGTCCGGCCGGTCGCCGGACGCAATTGCCTGCTTGGCATACTCGATCGCCACCTCGCCCTGCGCATCGTCGAAGATCCGGAGGAAGCGGTGGTAGTGAGCAAGGAGGCAAAGCGGTTTTTGGCCTGCCGGGCGTTGGCCGAGATCGCCGCTGGTTTCGAGCACGGTGAGGAAGGTCGACGCTCTCGGCGGGCCCCGCCAGTCTCGCAGTGCGCGTTTGAGCGCGTCGACCGCCAGATCGTTCTTGCCCGCCCGGGTATGAGCGACGGCCGACAGCAGCAGCGCGTCGAGTTGGTCCTCATAACGATCCAGCACGCGCGAGAGATGCGCGAGCGCTTCATCTCCCTTGCCCTCATCGAGGGCCAGCCTGCCCAGCGTTAGGAGGCCCGGCCTGCTTTGCTTGTCCTTGCCAAGGGCCTCCTCGGCAAGTCGCCGAGCGACCTCCGGCTGCCCACGCATGAGGGCGGCCTCCATCGGGCCGCCCAGCATGCCAAAATCTCCATAGACGCTGAAGTGTTCCCAGTATGCGCGGGCCGCAGGCGCGTCGGCGCCGACCAGGTAGAGCGTCAGTCCTTTGAGGGCCGGCCAGGAAAAGCGAACACCGGGCCAACGACCGGGCCCAGCGTCATCGCTTCTCGCCCACTCGATGCGAAAGACATCGACGAACCAGCCATCCATCCTAGCCAGTCGGTAGCGGATTCCGACGATTACGAGGAGCGCCACGATGAAGAAGCAAACTGCCCAGGTCCGGCGACTCATGTCCCGCCAAGACCCGACTCGCCTTCGGAGACGCTCAGGCTTCGTGTTGCCGCCCACGGCAGGGCCATCACCGCCCAGGCGACCATGACCACCTCGGAGTCGCCGAAGTTGTACTCGGACAGTCCCGCCACGAGAAAGCCGGTCACCGCCGCGATGCTGCCCGCCAGGAGCGCCCGCTCGCGCACCCGGCTCGCGTCGAGGGCGCGCAAGACACCGATGGCGCGGCGGTAGAACGCGATCCAGATCGCGAGCCAGGCCGCGAGGCCGAGCATGCCGCGCTCGACGAGGATCTGTAGCGGCGTGTTGTGGACGTGGCCGGTGCGCTTCTTGAAGGCCTCGGGCAGGGCGTAACGTGTGTACTCGCGCTTGACGCCGCCGGGGCCCCAACCGAGCAGGGGGTGCTCGAGCCACATGGTGGTGCCGCTCCGCCACATGTAGACGCGCTCCTTGATCCCCGCCTCGTCGGGGTCGGACATGCTGCGGAAGCGATGGCTCAGCTCGCGCGGCCCGAACAGGAGCACGAGCGGGAGGAGAACGAGGAGCGCCAGCAGCGCCCAGCGGCCTCGCCGGCTCATCGGCAAGAACGCGGCCGCCCCGGTTGCCAGCCCCAGCCACGCCCCGCGCGTGTAGGTCATGGCGAGCCCGGCGCCGGTCACGACCCATACGGGGGCGCTCCAGGCACGGAAGCCACCGGGAAGCACCCGCGGCAGCGTGGCGAGGAGCACGATATTGAGCACACCGGCCAGCGTCATGTAGATGCTGAAGAACGCCCGGGCCCGATCGCAGCGGTGAAAGAACCACCGTGCGAGGCCGCCGGCCGGCTCGGGGACCGGGCATGCCGCGACCTGGACGAGGCCGGCCAGCGCGGCGCCGCCCGCGGAGAGCGCGAGCCACGAGACGAAGCGGTCCGCTTCCCGGGCGTCTTCCAAAGCGTCGGCGGTGACGTACAGCGCAATCGCGAGCAGAAGCGTCTTGGAGCCGACGAGGCTCGCCTCCACCTGTCCTGACGCGAGGACGGAAACCAGGGTCGCGGCAGTGAAAGCCAGCACCGGGCGCCAGAGCGGCCACTGCTGGGAGCGGCGGACCCCGGCGTCGCGGAGGCGCCAGAACCAAAGGAGCGCCAGGCAGATCAGCGCGCCTTCCGACAACGTGATTGAAAAGCCGAGGCCGACGACGAACGCCGCGAGGAGGCCGCGACGGAGAGCGATCACCTCAGTAGGCGTTCCGGTCGAAGAGCACCCGGAACAGCGTCATGCCGATGATCTTGAGGTCGAGCCAGAATGACCAGCGCTCGATGTACTCGATGTCGTACTCGATGCGCTTCTCGAGGGAGGTATTGCCGCG
>JBKPBU010000017.1:0-12471 GCA_046727015.1 Candidatus Methylomirabilota bacterium
ATGTAGCTGTCCACCGCCTCCATCAGCTTCCAGATGCACTCCGCCGCCTTCGTGTCCTCCGGCTTCTCCATCGCCGCCAGCGCCGACCCCCGGATCACCGGCACGTCGTCCCCCGGAAACTGGTACTTCTTCAGCAACTCCCGCACCTCCAGCTCCACCAGGTCCAAGATCTCCGGATCGTCCACCATGTCCACCTTGTTCATGAACACCACCAGGTGCGGCACGTTCACCTGCCGCGCCAGCAACACGTGCTCCCGCGTCTGCGGCATCGGCCCATCATTGGCGGCGACGACGAGGATCGCCCCGTCCATCTGCGCCGCCCCCGTGATCATGTTCTTGATGTAGTCCGCGTGCCCCGGACAGTCGATGTGCGCGTAGTGCCGGTTCGCCGTCTCGTACTCCACGTGGCTCACCGCGATCGTGATCCCCCGCTCCCGCTCCTCCGGCGCATTGTCGATCGTCCCGAAGTCCCGCACCGCTACCCCGCTGTACTTCGTGTGCAACACCTTCGTGATCGCACTCGTCAACGTCGTCTTCCCGTGATCGATGTGCCCGATCGTCCCAATGTTCACGTGCGGCTTCGACCGATCAAACTTCGCCTTGGCCATTCCTGTCTCCTGTCGCGGGCTAGCGGGAACCGGCCCGAGGAGCGCCCTTGCCGGCTACCTTCGCCATGATCTCTTCGGCGATGGCCCGGGGGACTTCCTCGTAGCGGGCGAACTGCATGGTGTAGGTGGCCCGCCCCTGGGTCATGGAGCGGACGTCGGTGGCGTATCCGAACATCTGGCCGAGCGGGACGTTGGCGCGGATGACCTGGGCATTGCCCCGGCTGTCCATGCTGACGATGCGCCCGCGTCGGCTGTTGAGGTCGCCGACGACCGCGCCCTGGTACTCCGAAGGCACGACGACCTCGACGTCCATCACGGGCTCGAGGAGCACGGGCTTGGCCTTGCGGCAGCCTTCCTTGAAGCCCATGGACGCGGCGATCTTGAAGGCCATCTCGTTCGAGTCGACGTCGTGATAGCTGCCGTCGGTCAGGGACACCTTGACGTCGACCACGGGGTAGCCGGCGAGCACCCCGGTCTCCGCCGCTTCCTTGATGCCCTTCTCGACCGCGGGCACGTACTCGCGCGGGATGGCGGGGCCCCGGAGCTTGTTCTCGAAGACGACGCCCGCGCCGGGCTCGGACGGCTCGATCTCGAGCCAGACGTCGCCGTACTGGCCCCGGCCACCCGTCTGCCGGACGAAGCGCCCCTGCGCCTCGGCCTTCTGGCGGACGGTCTCGCGGTAGGCGACCTGCGGCTTGCCTACGTTGGCGTCGACTTTGAACTCGCGCAGCAGCCGGTCGACGATGATCTCGAGGTGCAGCTCGCCCATCCCGTGGATCAGCGTCTGGTTGGTCTCCGGGTCCACGTTGACCTTGAAGGTCGGGTCTTCCATGGCGAGGCGCGCCAGCGACTGGCCGAGCTTCTCATCGTCGGCCTTGGTCTTGGGCTCGATCGCCACCGCGATGACCGGGGCGGGGAAGTCCATCGACTCCAGCACGATGGGCTTGTCGGGATCGCACAGCGTGTCGCCCGTCCGCGTGTCCTTGAGGCCCACGACGGCGGCGATGTCGCCGGCCGAGATCGACTCGATCTCCTCGCGCTTGTTGGCGTGCATGCGGACCAGGCGCCCGATGCGCTCCTTCTTGTCGCGCGTGGAGTTGTAGACGCCGGTGCCGGAGTCGAGCGTCCCGGAATACACCCGTACGAAGGTGAGCTGGCCCACGAAGGGGTCGTTCATGATCTTGAAGGCGAGGGCGGAGAACGGCGCCTTGCCGTCGGCCGCGCGCGTCTCGTGCAGCCCCGTTTCCGGATTGATCCCGTCCAGCGGCGGTATGTCGAGCGGCGACGGAAGATAGTCCACCACGGCGTCGAGCATGGGCTGGACACCCTTGTTCTTGAACGACGCGCCACAGATCACCGGGAAGAGCTTCATCGAGATCGTGCCCGCCCGCACGGCCGCCTTGATCTCCTCGGGGCTGACCTTCTCGCCGGCAAGATACTTCTCCATCAGGTGATCGTCCACCTCGGCCAGCGCCTCGATCATCTTCTCGCGGTACTCGGCGGCCTGCTCCTTGACGTCGGCGGGGATGTCGATGGTCTCGTAGGTCTGCCCGAGGTCTTCGCTGTCCGACCAGATATAGGCGACCTGCTCGATGAGATTGACCATGCCCCGGAACTTGTCCTCGCGGCCGACCGGGATCTGGATCGGCACCGGGTGGGCGCCCAGGCGATCCTTCAGCATGGCGAGGCAGCGGAAATAGTCGGCGCCGACGCGGTCCATCTTGTTGACGTAGACGATGCGCGGCACCTTGTACTTGTCCGCCTGCCGCCACACGGTCTCCGTCTGGGGCTCGACGCCCGAGACGGCGTCCAGGATGGCGATGGCGCCGTCCAGGACCCGCAGCGAGCGCTCGACCTCCATGGTGAAGTCGACGTGGCCGGGCGTGTCGATGATGTTGATGCGGCAGTCCCGCCAGAAGGAGGTGGTGGCGGCGGACGTGATGGTGATCCCGCGCTCCTGCTCCTGGACCATCCAGTCCATGGTGGCGGTGCCCTCGTGCACCTCGCCGATCTTGTACGATCGGCCGGTGTAATAGAGCACCCGTTCCGTGGTGGTGGTCTTGCCGGCATCGATGTGGGCCATGATGCCGATGTTCCGGGTTTTCTCGAGCGGGTACTGCTCTTCCACGACGCTGCCTTCCCCTCTGCTCGGCGCTACTCAAGAGAAGAGGGGGGTCGAGGCTCCGGCCCCCCTCTTCGAATCTCGGTCGCTACCAGCGATAGTGCGCGAACGCCTTGTTGGCCTCCGCCATCTTGTGAGTGTCTTCGCGCTTCTTCACGGCCGTCCCGCGGTTGTTGGCCGCGTCCAGCAGCTCACCGGCGAGCCGCTCCGACATGCTCTTCTCCGCGCGGCGCCGCGCGGCCCCGATCAGCCAGCGCATGCTGAGAGCCGTCCGCCGGTCGGGTCGCACCTCGACCGGCACCTGGTATGTCGAGCCGCCCACCCGTCGCGACTTGACCTCCACCGCCGGCTTGCAATTGTCCACGGCTGCCTTGAAAAGCTTGAGCGCGTCCTGCTTGGCCCGGTCCTCCATGGCGCCCATGGCCTCGTACATGATCTTTTCCGCCGTGCTCTTCTTGCCGCCGTACATCATCATGTTGACGAACTTCGCCACGATCCGGCTTCCATACTTGGGATCCGGCAGGATCTCCCGCTTCGCCGCGCCCGCCCGACGCATTTAGGCCGCGCTCCCCGCCTTCGGCTGCTTCGCTCCGTACTTGGAGCGGCTCTGCTTCCGTCCGGCCACGCCCGCCGTGTCGAGCGATCCCCGGATGATGTGATACCGGATGCCGGGCAGATCCTTCACCCGGCCGCCGCGAATCAGGACGATCGAGTGCTCCTGCAGATTGTGCCCGACGCCCGGTATATAGGACGTGACCTCGAGGCCGTTGGTCAGGCGCACCCTGGCTACCTTGCGCAGAGCGGAATTCGGCTTCTTGGGCGTGGTGGTGTACACCCGGATGCACACTCCGCGCTTCTGTGGGCAAGCTTCCATGGCGGGCGTCTTGGACTTCTTCCGCACCGCTTCACGGCCCTGCCGCACGAGCTGATTGATTGTCGGCATATCTCCCCTGTTGGCTCTGCTCGACCCCCTGGTTGGCCTACACCGCGGTCAATAGGGCCAAAACTCTAACTTTTTACCTGAATTTGAGCCAATTGTCAAGTCGCTGACACTGGCGCCCCTAGCCCGCCTGGGCAATCTCCTCCCCACCATCCCCCTCGAGGGAGTCGAGTATGACCTCGGCGGGGGCTTCCTCGACCGTCACCGCGGTCTCCTCGCCGCCCTGACTGAGCACCTCGGCCCGCGTGTAGTGCCCCAAGCCGGTGCCTGCCGGAATCAGCCGGCCGACGATGACGTTCTCCTTGAGGCCGCGCAGGTCGTCCTGCTTGCCGCTGATGGCGGCTTCCGTCAGCACCCGGGTGGTCTCCTGGAACGACGCCGCCGAAATGAAGCTGTCGGTCGACAGCGAAGCCTTCGTGATCCCGAGGAGCACGGGCTTGGCCGTCGCCGGCGGCTTGCCGGCCGCGATGGCCCGGTCGTTCTCGTCCTGGAAGACGAACTTGTCCACCAGCTCCCCCACCACGAAGTCGGTGCCGCCGACCTCCTCGATGCGAACCCGGCGCAGCATCTGCCGGACGATGATCTCGATGTGCTTGTCGTTGATGGTGACGCCCTGCAGCCGGTAGACCTCCTGCACCTCGTTCACGAGGTAGCGCTGCAGCTCCCGGTCGCCCAGGACCGCCAGGTAGTCGTGGGGGTTGGGGGAGCCGTCCATCAGCGCCTCGCCCGCCTTGACCCGATCGCCCTCGTGGACGGAGATGTGCTTGCCCCGGGGGATGAGGTACTCCTTGGTCTCGCCGTCGTCGGCGCGAATGATGATCTTGCGCATGCCCTTGACGAAGCCGGCGAACTCCACCGCGCCGTCGATCTCGGTGATGACCGCCTGCTCCTTCGGCTTGCGCGCCTCGAAGAGCTCGGCCACGCGCGGAAGGCCGCCGGTGATGTCCTTGGTCTTCGTCGTCTCCCGCGGGATCTTCGCGATGATGTCGCCTTGGTGCACCTCGGCGCCGTCGGCCACGAGCAGGTGGGCGCCCACCGGCAGCATGTAGCGCCCGCGCGTCTCGCCCGCGCCGACCTCGCCCTCGATGCTCTCCACGCCCGGGACCTTGATCGAGACCCGCGGCTGGAGCTTGCCCTCCTGGTCCTCGATGATCACGCGACGCGACAGACCGGTGACTTCATCGAACTCCTCGCGGATGGTCACGCCGTCCACGATATCGCGGAACATCACGGTACCGCTGACCTCGGTCATGATCGGCGTGGTGAACGGGTCCCACTCGACAAGGAGCTTGCCGAGGGTCACCTTGCCGTCGTCCTTGACTTTGATCCGGGCCCCCGGCACCACCGGGTACCGCTCCTTCTCGCGGCCGCGCTCGTCCACCACGACGATCTCGCCGTTGCGGTTGAGCACGACGATGTCCCCCTCGCGGTTCACGACGGAGCGGATGTTGTGGTACTTCACGATGCCCGCGTGCTTGGCGTCGTGCTTGGAGGCCTCGACCACGCGGCTCGCCGTGCCGCCGATGTGGAAGGTCCGCATGGTGAGCTGGGTGCCCGGCTCACCGATGGACTGCGCGGCGATGATGCCCACCGCCTCGCCGAACTCGGCCAGCCGGCCCGTGCCCAGATTGCGCCCGTAGCACATCACGCAGATGCCGCGCTTCGACTCGCAGGTGAGGGCCGAGCGGATGCGCACGCGCTCGAGGCCCGAGTCCTCGATCTTCTGGGCCAGCTCCTCGGCGATCTCGGTGCCGGCCTGGACGATGATCTCTCCCGTGAAGGGATCGCGGATGTCCTCGGCGGCCACGCGCCCCAGCACGCGGTCGCGCAGGGACTGGATGATGTCGCCGCCTTCCACGAGCGGCGCCGCGTCGATGTACTTGACCGTGCCGCAGTCGTACTCGGAGACGATCACGTCCTGGGAGACGTCGACGAGCCGTCGCGTCAGGTAGCCGGAGTCCGCCGTCTTCAGCGCGGTGTCGGCCAGCCCCTTCCGGGCGCCGTGGGTCGACGTGAAGTACTCGAGCACGGTCAGGCCTTCGCGGAAGTTGGACGTGATCGGCGTCTCGATGATCTCGCCCGACGGCTTGGCCATGAGGCCGCGCATGCCCGCCAGCTGCCGGATCTGCTGCTTCGAGCCGCGGGCGCCCGAATCGGCCATCATGTAGATGGGGTTGAACTCGCCGCCCTGCTCGCCGCCCTCGAGCTCGCGGAACATCGCGTCCGCGATCTGCTCCGTCGTGTGCGCCCAGATGTCCACGACCTTGTTGTAGCGCTCGCCGTTCGTGATGACGCCGTCCTGGTACTGCTGCTCGACCTCGTTGACCTGCGTGCGGGCGCGCTCGATCAGCTCGCCCTTGGCCGCGGGGATGTGCATGTCCTGGATGCCGATCGAGAGACCCGACAGCGTCGCATAGCGGAAGCCGATGTCCTTCAGATCGTCCAGGAAGGCGACGGTGGCCTCGTTGCCGAGCCGGTTGTAGCAGTCGGCGATGAGCGCGCCGATCTCTTTCTTCTTGAGCTCCTTGTTCACGAATCGAAGCGGCTCGGGCACCGCGTCGTTGAGCAGCGTGCGTCCGACCGTGGTCTCGATGACGCCGCCGTTGTACCGGAGGCGGATCCGCGCCTGCAGGTCGACGTCCTCGTTGTCGTAGGCGATGCGAACCTCTTCCGGGTCGGCGAAGAGCCGCCCCTCGCCCTTGGCGCCCCCGCGCTCCTTGGACAGGTAGTAGATGCCGAACACCATGTCCTGCGTCGGGATGGCCACCGGGGCGCCATTCGAGGGCGACAGGATATTGTTGGCCGAGAGCATGAGTACCTGCGCCTCCATCTGCGCCTCCATGGAGAGCGGCACGTGCACGGCCATCTGGTCGCCGTCGAAGTCGGCGTTGAACGCGGTGCAGACGAGCGGGTGGATCTCGATGGCCTTGCCCTCGACCAGGATGGGCTCGAAGGCCTGGATGCCCAGGCGGTGGAGCGTCGGCGCGCGGTTCAGCAGCACCGGGTGTTCCGTGATCACCTCTTCGAGGATGTCCCACACTTCCGGCCGCTCCTTCTCCACGAACTTCTTGGCGGCCTTGATGGAGGAGGCGATGCCGCGCTCCTCGAGCTTGCGCAGTATGAAAGGCTTGAAGAGCTCGAGCGCCATCTTCTTCGGCAGGCCGCACTGGTGGAGCTTGAGGTAGGGGCCGACCACGATGACCGAGCGACCGGAGTAGTCCACGCGCTTGCCGAGCAGGTTCTGCCGGAAGCGGCCCTGCTTGCCCTTGAGCGTGTCCGACAGCGACTTGAGCGGCCGATTGTTGGGCCCCGTGATGACCCGGCCCCGGCGCCCGTTGTCGAAGAGCGCGTCCACGGCCTCCTGCAGCATCCGCTTCTCGTTGCGGATGATGATCTCGGGCGCGCGCAGCTCCATCAGCCGCTTCAGGCGGTTGTTGCGGTTGATCACGCGCCGGTAGAGGTCGTTGAGGTCCGAGGTCGCGAAGCGGCCGCCGTCCAGCGGCACCAGGGGGCGCAGCTCGGGCGGAATGACCGGCAGCACCTCGAGGATCATCCACTCGGGCTGGTTGCCGGACTTGAGGAACGCCTCCACCACCTTCAGGCGCTTGACGATCTTCTTCCGCTTCTGCGCGGAGGTCTCGACGCTCATGCCGCTGCGGAGCTCGCGCGCGAGCACGTCCATGTCCATGGCGCGCAGCAGCTCGCGGATCGCTTCGGCGCCCATGCCGACCCCGAAGGCGTCGTGGCCGTGCTCCTCCTGGAGCCTGCGGGTCTTGTCCACGGCCACCAGGTCCTTCTTCTTGAGCCCCGGCACCTTGCCGGGGTCGAGCACGACGTACTCCTCGAAGTACAGGATCTTCTCGAGCTCGCGCAGCGACATGTCGAGCAGCTGGCCGATGCGTGAGGGCAGGCCCTTGAAAAACCACACGTGCGAGACGGGCGACGCGAGCTCGATGTGCCCCATGCGCTCGCGGCGCACCCGGGCGCGCGTCACCTCGACGCCGCACTTGTCGCAGATCACGCCCGCGAACTTCATGCGCTTGTACTTGCCGCAGGCGCACTCGTAGTCCTTGGTCGGCCCGAAGATGCGGGCGCAGAACAGGCCGTCCCGCTCGGGCTTGAACGTCCGGTAGTTGATCGTCTCCGGCTTCTTGACTTCGCCGTGCGACCAATCGCGGATCTTCTGGGGCGCGGCCAGCTTGATGCGGATCGCGCCGAAGGTCATGGGCTTCGGATGCCGGTCGAGAATCCCCCAGAGGTCCTTCGTGGGCTTCTCGTCCCGCACCAGGCTGCCGAATGTCCGGTCCGTCAGCATTCTGAGAATCTCCTTTTACTGCCTGCTATGTTCGCCTCGTACCGCGGGGCCCCGGCCCCGCGACGACCTGCGGCTAGGCCGGCTTCTTGGCGTCCTTGGGCACGAGCTCCACATCCAGCGCCAGGCTCTGCAGCTCTTTCACCAGCACGTTGAAGGACTCCGGCGTGCCTGGCTCCAGGAAATTTTCTCCCTTCACGATGGCTTCGTAGATCCGGTTGCGACCCTCGACGTCGTCCGACTTGACGGTGAGCATTTCCTGCAGCGTGTGGGCGGCGCCGTACGCTTCGAGCGCCCACACCTCCATTTCACCGAAGCGCTGGCCGCCGAACTGCGCCTTGCCGCCCAGGGGCTGCTGAGTGACCAGTGAGTACGGCCCGATGGACCGCGCATGCATCTTGTCGTCCACGAGATGGGCCAGCTTGAGGATGTAGATCTGGCCGACCGTCACCTCCTGATGGAAGGGCTTGCCCGTGCGCCCGTCGCAGAGGAGCGTCTTGCCCGAGGCGGGCAGGCCCGCCTGCGTCAGGTGTCCGCGGATCTCGCTCTCGGTGGCGCCGTCGAACACCGGGCTCGCCACCCACACCCCGAGAGCCTTGGCGGCCCAGCCGAGATGGGTCTCGAGGATCTGTCCGACGTTCATGCGCGAAGGCACCCCGAGCGGGTTCAGCACGATCTCCACCGGCGTCCCGTCGGGAAGGTACGGCATGTCTTCCTCGGGGAGCACGCGGGAGACGACCCCCTTGTTGCCGTGGCGGCCCGCCATCTTGTCGCCGACCGAGAGCTTGCGCTTCACGGCCACGTAGACCTTGACCATCTTGATGACGCCGGGCGGCAGGTCGTCGCCGCGGCGGAGCCGGCCGACGCGCTCCTCCAGCATGCGGTCGAAGAAGGCGATCTGGTCGTCCGCCAGCTCCTCGATGCGCTTGATGGTGTTGGCCAGCCCGTCATCTTCCTTGATCCTGATCTTCTTCAGCTCGTGCCAGGAGAAATTCTCCAGCTCAGGCCGGTCGATCCGGTCGCCCTTCTTGGCGATCCGGTCCTTCTTGATGGGATCGACGAGATCCTGGGTCAGGGTCTTGCCCACCAGGATGTTCTTGAGCTTCTGATCGCGCTCGAGCTCGACCATGGCGATCTCGTCCTGGTAGTCCTTCTCCAGGCCCGCGACCTCCTCTTCCTCGATGGACTTGGCGCGCTCGTCCTTGTCCACGCCGCGGCGCGAGAACACCTTGACGTCCACCACCGTGCCCTCGATGCCGGGGGGCACGGTCAGCGACGTGTCGCGCACATCACCCGCCTTCTCGCCGAAGATCGCCCGCAGCAGCTTCTCCTCGGGCGTCAGCTGCGTCTCCCCCTTCGGGGTGATCTTGCCGACGAGGATGTCGCCGGCCTTGACTTTGGCGCCGATGCGGACGATGCCGGAGTCGTCGAGATCCTTCAGCGCCTCTTCGGAGACATTGGGGATGTCCCGCGTCACTTCTTCCTTGCCGAGCTTGGTGTCGCGCGCCTGAACCTCGAACTCCTCGATGTGGATCGAGGTGTACCGGTCCTCCTTGACGAGCCGCTCCGAGACCAGGATCGCGTCCTCGAAGTTGTAGCCGCCCCACGGCATGAAGGCGACGAGCACGTTGCGCCCGAGGGCCAGCTCGCCCTGGTCGGTGCCGGGCCCGTCGGCGATGACGTCGCCGGCGTGGACCCGGTCGCCCTTCTTCACGATCGGCCGCTGGTTGATGCACGTGTTCTGGTTCGAGCGGCGGTACTTCGTCAGATTGTAGATGTCCAGCGGGAGGTCCTGGACGGGATCCGCCTTCTTGGAGCGCGTCTCCGCGCGCACCACGACGCGGTTGGCCGAGACGTACTCGACCACGCCGGGCCGCCGCGCCAGCACGACCGCGCCCGAGTCGCGCGCCACGATGTGCTCCATGCCCGTGCCGACGTACGGCGCCTCCGGCTGCAGGAGGGGCACCGCCTGCCGCTGCATGTTCGAGCCCATGAGGGCGCGGTTGGCGTCGTCGTTCTCGAGGAACGGCACCATGGCCGCCGCCACCGACACGAGCTGCTTCGGCGACACGTCCATGTAGTTGAGCTCCTCGGGCGAGACCATCTTGTACTCGCCGCTCTTCCTCGCCGATACCCGGTCGCGCACGAAGCGGCTGCGGGCGTCCAGCTCGGCATTGGCCTGGGCGATGACGAACGGCTCCTCTTCCAGAGCGGACAGGAAGACGATCTCGTCCGAGACCGCGCCGTTCTGCACCTTGCGGTACGGCGTTTCGATGAAGCCGAACTCGTTGATTCGGGCGTACGTCGACAGCGAAGAGATCAGGCCGATGTTCGGGCCTTCCGGCGTCTCGATGGGGCAGATCCGCCCATAATGCGTCGGGTGGACGTCGCGCACCTCGAAGCCGGCGCGCTCGCGCGAAAGACCGCGGGGCCCCAACGCCGAGAGGCGGCGCTTGTGGGTCAGCTCGGCCAGCGGGTTCGTCTGGTCCATGAACTGGCTGAGCTGCGACGAGCCGAAGAACTCCTTGACCACGGCCGAGACCGGCTTGGCGTTGATCAGGTCGTGTGGCATCAAGTTCGTGATGTCGGAGATCGACATCCGCTCCTTCACCGCCCGCTCCATGCGGGTGAGACCGACCCGGAACTGGTTCTCCAGCAGCTCGCCCACCGACCGGACGCGGCGGTTGCCGAGATGATCGATGTCGTCCGTGGACTTGGTGCCGAGCCGCACCTGCAGGAGATGGCGAATGACGTACACGACGTCTTCTCCGCGCAGCGTCTTGGCGTTCAGGTTGGCGTTGATGCCGAGCTTCTTGTTGATCATGAAGCGGCCCACGCGCGCCAGGTCGTAGCGGCGGGGATCCATGAACATCCCGCGGAACAGCGCACGGGCCGACTCCACGGTGGGCGGGTCGCCCGGCCGGAGGCGCCGGTAGATCTCCACGAGCGCCTCGTCCGGGTTCTTGAAGTGGTCGCGGGCCAGGGTCTCGTAGATCGACGCGTCCGCCTTCCCGGGCACCATCGTCAGGAGCTTGAGCGCGGAGATCTTGCGCGCCATGAGCTGCGCGAGCAGCGTCTGGGTGATCTCCTGGTTGGTCTCGACCAGCACCTCGCCCGTATCGGCGTCGACGACGCGGTCGCCCGTGCGGCGGCCCACCAGCGAATCGGCCTTGACCGGAATCTGGGTCACGCCCGCCTCGATCAGCTTCTCGATCAGTTTCGGATTCAGCGCCTTGCCGCTGGCCACCAGCGCCTCGCGGTGCTTCGGCGGCTTGACGTCGTCAGCGACCTTGACGCCGTTGTGGGCCTCGGGGTGCAGCTTGACCCAGGCGATGCGGTCCTCGAAGCTCAGGACCTCCTCGAGCTCGTAGAACTGGCCGAGGATCTCGCCGTCCGAGAGGACGACGCCCTTCTCGAGGAACGTGAAGGCGCGCAGGAAGGCCGTCGCCAGCATCTTCCGCCGGCGGTCCACCCGCACGAAGAGGATGTCGTTGGCGTCGAACTCGAACTCGACCCACGACCCGCGATAGGGAATGACGCGCGCCGAGTAGAGCAGCTTGCCCGAGGCGACGGTCTTGCCCTTGTCGTCGTCGAAGAAGACGCCCGCCGAGCGCTGCAGCTGCGACACCACCACGCGCTCGGTGCCATTGATGATGAAGGTGCCCTTTTCGGTCATCAATGGCAGCTCGCCCAGGTAGACTTCCTGGCCACGCTGCTCGCGGATGGTGCGGGTCTTGGCCTCCTTGTCGTGATCGTACACCACGAGCCGCAGCGTCACCTTGAGCGGGATGGCGAACGTCATCCCGCGATCGTGGCACTCCTCGACCGTGTACTTCGGATCACCGAAGTGGAAGCTGTCGAACTCGAGCAGGGCGTTGTCGTTGTAGTCCGCGATGGGAAACACGGACTTGAACACCGCCTGCAACCCCGTCTCTTCGCGCCGATCGGGGGCGACATCCTTTTGCAGGAATTGCTCGTACGACCGCTTCTGGATCTCGATGAGATTAGGAATCTCGACGATGGACGGGATCTTGCCAAAGTCCTTGCGGACCCGGCGCCCGCACTGGATCGTGCCTGCCATACACCCTCCGCGCCCCGACGGCGACGAGCCGCCGGGTGCTCAACCCCGCCGGATGGGCCGGGGCCACACGTTGGTTGAGAGGGGCGCGCGCCCCCGTTCTGTGCTCTCCCGCGCGTGCGGAGGCTACTTGACTTCCACCGTCGCCCCGACCTCCTCGAGCTTCTTCTTGATGTCCGCCGCCTCGCCCTTGGCCACCTTCTCCTTGACCGCCTTGGGCGCGCCGTCGACCAGGTCCTTGGCCTCTTTGAGGCCCAGGCCCGTCAGCTCGCGCACGACCTTGATCACCTGGATCTTCTTCTCGCCGGCCGCGTTGAGGACCACGTCGAACTCGGTCTTCTCCTCGGCCGCCGCCGCACCGGCGCCGGCCGCTGCGCCACCGGCTGCCGGTGCCGCGACCGCCGCCGCCGC
>JBKPBU010000018.1:0-1944 GCA_046727015.1 Candidatus Methylomirabilota bacterium
AGATCACGAGCAGCGAAGCCAGGGTCAAGCCGAGAAAAAGGTAGTAGTAAGGAGTCGGCTGCGCGGTGCCGAAGAGCAGGGCCGTCTTGAGGCCCAGGTCGCCGCGGGTGATCGGGTACTCCACGGTGACCAGCAGCCTGATCGACTCGGCGAAAGCCCAGGTCGCCAGCGCGAGGTATATGGCCCGCATGCGGAGGCAGAGCGTGCCGAGCCCGTAGCCCACGATCGCCGCCGCCACGACACCCGCCCCGATACCGAGCAAAATCGGGACACCGAAGTAGAGGCTCAGGAGGGCCGAGGTGTACGCCCCGATACCCGCGAAGGTGTGATGGGCCAGGGAGAACTGCCCCGCGTATCCCGCGAGGAGGTTCCAGCTCGCGGCGAGGATCACGTAGTAGAGGCTGATGATGAACACGTGCGTGTGGTACTCGGTGACCGCCAGCGGAAGCCAGGACAGCGCGGCAAAGGCCAGGACCGACCAGGCGATGCGGCGCGCGAGCGGCGACATCCCGCTCAGGCGCCCAGGAGCGAGTCGCGCACGATGGCGCGGAGCTGATCGGCGAAGTCCCGGCGCGGCCCCTCGCGCCGGACGTCGCCGCGCTCGATCATGTAGAGGTAGTCGGATACGTGGACCGCCTTGTTGATGTTCTGGTCCACGAGCAGGATGGTCACGCCCTGCTGCCGCACCGCCAGGAGCTGGGCGTAGACCTGCTCGACGATGCGCGGCGCGAGCCCCGCGGAGGGCTCGTCCACGAGGAGCAGCCTCGGCTCGGTCACGAGCTCCTTGGCGAGGGAGAGCATCTTGGCCTCGCCGCCGGACAGCGTCGTCGCCCGGCTGCGGCGCTTCTCCCGCAAGCGGGGGAAGGCCGTGTACGCGCTGTCGAGCCTGCCCGCCACTCGCGCCCGATCCTGCCTGATCACCCAGGCCCCGAGCTGCAGGTTCTCCTCGACCGTGAGCTGGGGGAAGATGTTGGCGCCCTGCGGCACGTAGCTGATCCCCAGCCGCTTGATCTCGTACGGCGCCAAGGCGTGGATATCGCGGCCCTCGAGCGCGATGCGGCCGCGGCGCGGGTGGAGGAAGCCGAAGATCGCCCTGAGCAGGGTCGACTTCCCCGCCCCGTTCGGCCCGATCACGCCCGTGATGGACCCCGGCTCCACGCGAAGCGTGATGTCGCCGAGAATGTCTATGCCCTCGACGTATCCCACCGCGATGCGCTCGATCTCGAGCAGCGCCATCTATCCGCCGAGGTACGCTTCGAGGACGACCGGATCGTTCGCCACCTCGTCGAGCGTGCCCTCGGCGATGCGCCGGCCGTCGTCCATGACCGTGACCTGCTGGCAGAGGCGCCTCAGCTCGGCCATCTCGTGAGAGACGATGAGAAACGTCACGCCCGCGTCGCGATTCATCCGGACGATGGCCTCCATGATGATGTCGCGAATCGTGGGATGCACGCCGGCGAAGGGCTCGTCCATGAGGACCAGGTGGAGCGGTTGGACCATGAGCGCCCGGGCGATCTGGACGAGCATGCTCTGGCCTCCCGAGAGCTCCCGCGCCTGGTCGTGGCGCATGCGGTCGAGCGTGACGAAATCGAGGAGCTGCCGTCCGCGGTCGCGGATCTCGGCCACCGGCCGGTGGCTCCCGCGGTCGAGCGCGGCCAGGGCCGGCAGCAGCACGTTCTCGAGCACCGTCATGTGGCCGAAGAGCTTCGAGATCTGGAAGGTCCGCGCCACGCCGCAGGCCGTGATCTGGTGCGGCCGGAGCCTGTCGGTCCGCTGGCCGCAGAGATGGATCTCGCCGCCGTCGGAACGGTAGAGACCCGAGAGCACGTTGACGGTCGTGGTCTTGCCGGAGCCGTTGGGGCCGATGAGGCCCCGGATCTGCCCGCGCGGCACCGTCATCGTGAGCCCGTCCACCGCCACGAGGCCGCCGAAACGCTTGGTCAG
>JBKPBU010000019.1:0-3500 GCA_046727015.1 Candidatus Methylomirabilota bacterium
CGCGCTCTCGCTCATCGGGCATGCCGTCGCCTCGGCGCGCGAGGCGGCGCTGCTCGCGCGCTTCATCGTCTCCACGGACAGTCCCGAGATCGCCGAGGAGGCCGGGCGCCACGGCGCCGAAGTTCCCTTCCTGCGCCCGGCAGAGCTCGCCACGGACCAGGCGGGCATGCTGCCCGTGCTCCAGCACGCGGTGCGCTGGCTCGAGTCCTCGGCGGGCGTGCGGCCCGACATGATCATCACGCTCCAGCCAACCTCGCCGTTCCGCACCGGTGTCGAGATCGACGCGACCATCACGAAGGTCATCGACACCGGCTCCGACTCGGCCCAGACCCTGTCCGAGGCGTCCTACCACCCGTACTTCATGAAGACGCTCGACGGGGACAGGACGATGGCGCTCTTCCCCCACGGGCACACGTACGTCCGCCGGCAGGACGCGCCGCCGGTGTACCAGCCCTCGGGCGCCGTCTACGTCACGCGCTACGCGACATTGATGGAGCAGGGCCACATCCTGGGCGACGACAACCGAGGCGTGATCATGGGCTTCGAGCCATCGGTCAACATCGACACGGAGTGGGACTTTCTCTTGGCCGAGCTGCTGCTGCGGGAAGGGCGGGTGGTCCTTCCGCCCGGTCGCGGATGAGGCGCCGGTGGCCGGGCGGCTGCTGATTCTCGGAGCGGGCGGGCACGGGCGCGCCGTCGCGGATCTCGCCGTCGAGTGCGGCTTCACCGTCGTCGGGTTCACGGACCGTGTTCCTGGTCCGGAGGTGCTCGGAGGAGACGACGAGGTAGCGGCGCTGGCCCGCGACGGAAAGATAGACGGAGCCGTCGTCGGCGTCGGCAACACCGCGCTCGGTCGTCGCGCGGAGCTCTTCGCCATGCTCGAGGCGCTGCGCGTGGCCACTCCCACGCTGATTCACCCGCGGGCCAGCGTGTCGCGGACCTGCAAGCTGGGCGAGGGCGTCGTCGCCTTCGCGAACGTGGTGCTCGGGGCCGCCGTCGAGATCGGGGACAACGTCGTGCTCTACAGCGGCGTCATCGTCGAGCACGACTGTCGCGTCGCCGACAACGTCTACCTCTCTCCGGGCGTGATCCTGGCCGGGAGCGTCACGATCGAAGCGGGGGCGTTTCTCGGCATGGGCGCGCTGGTGGTGCCGGGCGTGACGGTGCGGAAGGGCGCCAGGGTAAAAGCAGGGGCGGTCGTCGTTCCGGAGCGCGGGGGGATCCAGACCGCATGAGCGGCACCCTTCTCGTCACCGAGTCCACGCGGAGCTACGGCGAATTCAGGCGGAGCTGGGTGCGCGCCGCCTTCGAGCGCTACGTGCGCCGCTACCGGCGGCGGTTGGTCCGCGCCGTCGAGGAGGAGTGCGCGCGCGGCCCGGTCACGCTGCTGACCGCACGCCAGCTGCTGGGCGACGCGCGCCTTCCCGCCGGCGTGAGCGTCCGCTACTACGACGAGGAATCCTACAAGGTGGACTCGCGCGCTCTCGGTGACTCGACGGCGCGCCTCGTCGCCGACTCGTGGCCGAGCGCGGAGTCGGCGCCCGAGCTGAGCCACCGGGGCGTGTGGCTTCCGGATCTCCTCACGATCTCGCGGAGCATCGTGCTCCGGATGGAGATCGTCGAGCCGCTCGGCATCCTCGAGCACGTGATCGGGGAGGTCGGGCCAGACCGCGTGGTGGTGCTGAGCGGTGCGTCGATGCCGGAACGGCTGGCGCGATTGGTGGCCGGACGACGCGGCGTGCCGTGTCGGACGGCGGCGCCCCGCATGGTCTTCTCGCGCGTTCTCTCGGCCACCCTTCGGTGGCTCTATCCGCGAGAGGAACGGGTGCGGCTCCGCGAGCTCACCGATTTCCACCGCGAGCCCGTCGCGGTGGCGCCTGCGTCCGGCACGGAGCGTGTCCTGTGCGTCACGTGCCGTCCCCGGCATCATGCCGTCGTGGATCCGCTCCTCGTCTCCCTCAGGGCCGCGTCTGTCGAGGGCCTCGTGGTCGCCGCCGCCAACCCCGAGCCCGCGTTCGATCGGAGTCTCGGGCGGCTGCGCGCGAGCGGCTTCCCGGCCGCCTTTCTGACCGACTACCTCTCGAGCGAGGAATCGCGGGAGATGGTCCGGCGCTACCGGCCGGTGCTCGCGAAGACGTGGTCGCGTCTGGAGCGCGATCCCGATTTGTCGCGCCGGCTGACGATAGACGGAGTGCCGCTCGCCGACGTCGTGCGCCCGTTTCTACGCGACTCGATTACCCGCGGCCTCCTGTCCGCCCTGATCGGCCAGGAGGCGGCCTTCCGGGCGCTGGACGCCATTCGGCCCACGGCGGTGATGATCACCAGCACGCGGCGCCTGGCCGAGCGGGCGCTCGCCTTTGCCGCGGAGCAGCGCGGCATTCCTCGCGTCCTCTTCTCGGGCGCGCTGATGCTCGGCCGCGACCAGTATCCGTTCTTCGATGTCGCGGACCGGATGCTGGTGATCGGCGACCACCTCAAGAGCCAGCTGGTGGACACGGAGAAGATCAAGCCGGAGCGGATCTCGGTCGTCGGTGATCCACGGTCCAATGCCGCGCGCCTCGTGCCGCGGGCCGAGCTGCGCCGCGCCGTGGCCGACACGTTCGGGCTGGATCCGGTCCGGCCTGTGCTCGTCTTCGCCTCCAAGTACGTGTCGTTCCTGTTCTCGGCCGAGGAGAAAGAGGCCTACTACCGGACCGTGATCGATGGGCTGCGCCAGAGCGGCACCAATGCCCAGGTGATCCTGAAGGTCCACCCGAACGAGAATATCGCGCTCGTCCGCGAGCAGGCGAGACAGTGGGGGTGGCCGGAGGTGCCGGTGACGCAGGAGTACGACATCCACCGCCTCTTTGCCGCGGCCGACGCCGCGGTCATGGTGACGTCCATGGCGGGCGTGGAGGCGATGGCCCTCGGGTGTCCGGTTATCGCCGTGCAGATGGCCGGCAAGGACTACGACGGCGGATACATGTTCCCCTACGTCCGCGAGGGGGCCGTCGAGCGCGCGGACATCGGAGACGCGCACGGCTTCGCGCGCGCACTCGGCCGCGTGCTCCTTGACGATCGCGCGCGTGCTGCGCTCGTGAAGCGCGGCTTCGACTTCGCGGAGCGCTACATCCATCCCGTGGACGGCGCCCTGGCCTCCCGCTTTCTCGCCGTGGTCGAAGAGATACGCCGGGAGCGGACGCAGGAGGTGGCGCGGTGAAGGCGGGCGACCACGCCTTCATGATCGGCGAGCGGAGGATCGGATCGGGCACTCCCATCTTCATCGTGGCCGAGGCGGGCGTCAACCACAACGGCGATCCGGCCCTCGCGAGGCGGCTGGTGGACGCCGCCGCGGAGTGCGGCGCCGACGCGGTCAAGTTCCAGACCTTCACCGTGGACTCGCTCCTGACGCGCGGTGCGCCCAAGGCCAGTTACCAGGCGGAAACGACAGGGGCGGGGGAGAGCCAGCGCGAGATGCTGGCGCGCCTCGAGCTTGGCCCCGGCGAGCTCGCCCTGCTCCG
>JBKPBU010000020.1:0-1873 GCA_046727015.1 Candidatus Methylomirabilota bacterium
GTGGCCCCCGCGAATGCTGTCGCCGTGACCAGGGCCAGCCCATCGCCGATCCGCGAGCCGGCGCCGGGAGATCCCCACAGCATGATCACCGTGCCGATGAGCGCCACGCCCATCGCAACCCAGGTTCGCCGGCGCACCCGCTCGCCCAGACAGAGCCAGCCCAGGAGTCCCGCGATGAACGGCGACAGGCTCTGGATGATCAGCGTGTTCGCAACCGAGGTGCGCGAGAGCGCCATGATGAAGGCGGTCGACGCCGTGGCGAAGCAGGTGGCCATGAGCAGTCCAGGCCAGCCGGCCTCGCGGACTATGAGCGTCAGCCGGCCGCGCTGAGTCAGGACCACCGCGAGGAGGAGGAAGGCCGCGCAGAACACCGAGCGCCAGAACACGGTGGTCCACGCGTCGGTGCCGGCGAGCCGCGCGATCAGCCCGCCGCTGCTCCAGCAGAGGGCCGCCGCCGTCACCAGCCAGAAGCCGAGCCGGGGGGTCCCCGCCGTGGTGGGTCTCCGGTCCGTCCTCAATCCACCCCGAGGAGCTGGAGCTCGTCGGCGCGGTGACAGGCGACGAAATGAGCGGGAGAGATCTCTCGCCAGGCCGGCGTTTGCGTCCGGCACAGCTCGATCGCGTGCGGGCAGCGCGGATGGAAGTAGCACCCGCTCGGCGGAGATGCTGGATTCGCCACTTCGCCCTGCAGGACGATGCGCCGGGTCCGGAGGCGCGGGTCCGGCTCGGGCACCGCGGACAGAAGCGCGGAAGTGTAGGGATGCTTGGGCGCCGTGAAGATCCGCTCGGTCTCCGCCAGCTCCACCATCTGCCCGACGTACATCACGGCCACCCGGTCGCTGATGTGCCGCACCACGCTGAGGTCATGCGCCACGAAGAGATACGTCAGGCGGAACTCTCCCTGCAGGTCCTGGAGGAGATTCAGGATCTGGGCCTGCACGGAGACATCCAACGCTGAGACCGGCTCGTCGGCGACCACGAGGCGAGGATTGAGCGCCAGCGCTCGCGCGATGCCGATCCGCTGGCGCTCCCCGCCGCTGAAGGCGTGGGGGAAACGGCGCATGTACTCCGGCCTGAGCCCGACGCGGCGCAGGAGGTCCGCCACGCGGTCCTCACGCTCCCGCCGGCTCTTCATGCCGTGAACCAGAAGGGGCTCTCCCACGAGGTCGAGCAACGTCATGCGGGGATTGAGCGAGGAGAAGGGATCCTGGAAGATCATCTGCATTTCGCGCCGGAGCGCCCGGAGCTCCTTACGGCCCAGCCTGCCGACTTCGACCACCGAGCCGTCGGTAACCCGCATGAGGATCTCTCCGCCGGTCGGCTCGATCGCCCGCATGATGCATCGCGCGGTCGTGGTCTTGCCGCAGCCGCTCTCCCCCACGAGTCCCAGCGTCTCTCCTTGGTCGATGTGGAAGTCGACACCGTCCACCGCGCGGACGTGGCCCACCGTCCGCCTCAGGAAGCCCTTCCGGATCGGAAAGAGCTTCCGGAGTCCCCTGACCCGCAGCAGGACCTCGGGGGCGAGGGTGTTCACGAGTAGAGGAAGCAGCTGACGGCGTGCTTGTCCCCGACCGGCCGCAGCGCCGGCTCCTCCTTGTCACAGCGCCCCGGCATGAACTCCGGGCAGCGCGGGTGGAAGGGGCAGCCGCTCGGCCGGTCGTAGGGGTGAGGCACCGCGCCCGCGATGGGTGTCAGCCGCTCCCGCGATCTGGAGCGCATGCGGGGGATGGAGCGCAGGAGGGCGCGGGTATACGGATGCTTGGGATCGTGGAAGATCTGGTCGACCGGCGCCTGCTCGACCACGCGGCCGAGATACATCACCACCACGTCGGTGGCCATCTCGGCGACCACGCCCAGGTCGTGGGTGATGAGC
>JBKPBU010000021.1:0-3955 GCA_046727015.1 Candidatus Methylomirabilota bacterium
GCGACTCACGCAGGATGGGCGCGACCACGAGATGGAGCCGTACTTCACCATCATGCGGCTGCCCGGCGAAAAGCGGGAGGAGTTCGTCCTGCTCTCTGGCTTCAACCCGGCGCGCCGCGACAACATGATCGCCATCATCGCCGCGCGGGCGGACGCACCCAACTACGGCGGCCTCATCGTCTACACCTTCCCCAAGCAAAAGCTCGTCTACGGGCCGCGCCAGATCGACGCGCGGGTCAACCAGGACCCCGTGATCTCGGCCGCCTTCTCGCTCTGGAATCAGCAGGGCTCGCGCGTCATCCGCGGCTCGCTGCTCGCCATCCCCATCGAGGAATCGCTGATCTACGTGCAGCCGATCTATCTTTCGGCCGAGCAGGGAGCGCTGCCGGAGCTCCGGCGCGTCATCGTCGCGTTCGGCAACCAGATCGTCATGGAGCCGACCCTCGAGCAGTCGCTCCAGCGCATTTTCGGGGGGCGCATCCGCGGTGACGAAGCCGCGCAGGCCCGCGGGGCGGATGGCAAACCCGGGCCGGCCCTCTCGGTCGCCGTGACCGGGCTCGTCCAGCGAGCCTGGGAATCATGGCAGCGGGGCCAGGATGCGATCAAGCGCGGCGACTGGACGGCCTACGGGCAGGCACAGAAGCAGCTCGAAGAGACCCTGAGACAGCTTCGCGAGGCCCGTTAGGTCCGGGTTCTCAGGAAGAGCGCGGCGCCGATCCCCAAGAAGATGATGTTCGCCGTCCAGGCGCCCAGCATGGGCGGCAAGAGCTCCGCCTTGGCGAAGGCGATCGCCACGGAGTGCACCACCCAGTAGCCCACCGAGATCAGGATGGCCACCGCGATGCCCACCCCACGCCCACCGCTCCGCGGCGAAGTGAGGGCGAAGGGAATCGCCACGAGGGCCATGATCACGTGGATCATCGGAAACGAGAGCTTCGAGTCGAGCTGCACCAGGTACTTGCTCACCTGGTGCCCGGTCTCCGCGAGCCGGTTGATGTAGCCGCGAAGCTCCAGGAAGCTCATCGTCTCCGGCTCCTTCTGGACCTGGATCAGGTCGTTGATCTGCTCGGGCATGCTGACCAGCCTCTCGGTGAAGGCATCGGCAGTGACGTGATTGCCCGCGCCGACCTGCCGGTAGACGCCGTCACTGAGCATCCACGCCTCGCCCGTCCAGCGCGCCCGGCTGGCGTCCATGCGATCGACCAGACGGAAGCTGGGGCTGATGTCGACCACGAGCAGGCCTTCCAGCGAGCGCTCGATCGGGTCCAGCAGCTCCATGCGGAGGTAGCGCGTGTCGGAGGAGCGGTACCAGATCTGCGTCTGGCGCTGCAGGTGACGGGGCTGGTTGCCGCGGATCTTGACGCGATCGACCTCCTCCGCCTTCGCGTTGATGCCCGGGAGCAGCGTCTCCTGCACGAGCCCGGAGACGAGGCTAATCCCGAGGGCCACGAGGAGAATGGGCAGGCTCGCGCGATAGAGACTGATGCCGGCGGCCTTGAGCGCGTCGAGCTCGCGCTGCTGCGTGAGGGTCACGAAGAGGAAGACGGTGGAGACCAGCACGATGATAGGCAGTCCCTCGTAGAGCGAGCCGGGCAACCGGTAGAGCAGGTGCTGGACGATGTAGATGAATGGCGGCTTGGCCCGCAGGAACTTGTCCAGATACTGGATCAGGTCGACCACGAGGATGAGGACCGACGCGACTGCGGCGCCCGTGGCCAGGAAGGTCAGGTACTGGCCGACCAGGTAGCGGTCGATGATGTAGGTCGAGGCGCGCGGGCCGTGGGGACGGACCGCGGGTCGGCCGCCGCGCTCCACGGCGGGGCGCCTGGGGAATATGATCCGGAAGCCCCGGGGCACGGCCGCGCGGAGGCGCCACAGGAGGCGGCTCCACGACGCGGGCAAGCCGGCCGTGGTGCCGTGAAGCAGCAGCACCCCCATAACACCGAAGATCGCGTTCGGCAGCCACATCGCAACCCACACGGGCACGCCGCCGCGGAGCGCCACGCCTTCGAGGAAGGTGTGGATCACGTAGTAGGCGGCGACCACGGCGAGGCTCGAGCCGAGGGCCAGAGTCCGGCCGCCCCGGTGGCTCCGGATGCCGAGCGGAAAGCCGACCAGGATGAAGACGAGTGCGGCCACGGGCAGCGAGAACCGCTTGTGCAGCTCCACCTCGAACGGCCTCACGATCTGTCCCTGGCGCTTGAGCTCGGCAATCGTCTCCCGGAGGACGGAGAGTGGCATCTCCTTCTCGGGCTTCTCGATGCGCTCAGCCGTCCGCTGCGGATTGTCGAGCGGGAGGTTGAGGTCGTAGAGGCTGAACGCCGTGAGGCGGAAGCGCCGGGGATCGCCCGTGTCGGTCTCGCTCACGGAGCCGTCGATGAACCGCATGGTCACCCGGCGGTTCTTCGCGTCAGAGAAGAGACGTCCTTCGCGGGCGACGATGATCCGGGAGAGCTTGGCGTCGCGCTCGTCGGAGACCAGGAGTCCCCGCAGGGCCATCTGCGAGGGGCTGATGTCGTCCACGTACATGACCATCTGGCTGAAGGAGGCCGTGAAGGTGCGCTCCTTGATGCCCGTGGTGGCCTTGGTCTGGAGGATCTGGAAGAGCTGGTTCTGAAACGCGCCGCTGGCCGCCGGCGCGATCACGAGGGTCAAGACCGCGACGATGCCGCAAACCAGGATCCCGATTCCCAGGAACGGACGGAAGAGTCGCAACGGGCTCACGCCCGAGGCCTTGAGCGCCACCACCTCGAGATCGCCGGCGAGACGGCCGCCGACCAGCAGCACGGAGACCAGGAGAGCCATCGGCACCGTGAGAGTGAGGACGCCCGGCAGCATGAAGAGCAGCAGGCCGAGCACGAAGTGGAAGGGGACGCTCTTGGTGATGACGAGGTCCGTCAGCTGGTAGACCCGGTCGATGACAAGGAAGAAGGTCAGCACGCCCACGGCCAGGGCGAAGGAGGGGGCGAGATCCTTGATCATGTACCGGTCGAGGATCTTGAGCATGCCCCTCCATTGTACGATGGCGCCATGCCCCTGCCGGCCTTGATCTGCTTGGCCCTTCTCCTCGCGGCGGCCACCCCGGCATGGGCCGCGCCCTCTCGCGACAGGCTCGACCGCTTCCGTGAGATCGCAGCGGCGCGCCTGTCCGTCGTCGAGGACATGGGAGGGGCGCTCGACCCAGCCTCGCAGGCCGAAGTGGACGCGATTCTGGACGGCGAGGTGTTGGACAGTCTCGGGGCAGGCGGGCCGTTCGCGTCGATCGAATTCATCCGCGAGCGATTGGAGGCGTTCAGCGGAGCGTGGGGCGGCGCCTCGCTGCGTGTCGAGCCGCTTGGCGGGGGCCTCCTCGCGGGACGATTCCGCCTCTCGGCGAAAGGCGTGGGCAACTCGGTGCGCATCTACGGCAGGATCAACGGGCGGCCGGCGCTCCTTCGAGCGTGGCAGGAAGACGGCGTGCCCGAGGTGTATCCGTGGACCGCCGCGGCCGGCGGCGCCGAGCTCCTCGTGATCTGGGCGGGCACGCCGACGGGGTGGGGAAGCTCGCCCCTGAGACTGGCGCTCTGGCGCGTTCGTGACGGCATGGTCTCGGCGATGTGGCGGAGCGACGAGCGCTATCCGGAGGGGCTCTGGGTCTCGCACGCCGAGATCAGGCCCGGGCGCGTCAACCTGCGCCACGAGGTCCGCTATCCGGGCTGGAAGCCCGGCTGCGATGTCCAGGCGGAGCAGGAGGATCGCTACCGGGCGAGCCCGGGCGGGGGGCTGGTTCTCGCGAGCCGCCAGGTCTTCAACGGCTGGCACAGGGATCTTCAGCGATCCGCCACGCGCTTCTTCTCCGCTATCAAGTCCGGGGATCGGAAGACTGTCGCCGACCTGGCCCCCGACGCCGCCGTGCGGGCGAGGCTGCCGGCCGGGCTGCTTCCGGAGGCGGCCTGCGACGCGCAGAACCCCGACA
>JBKPBU010000022.1:0-1351 GCA_046727015.1 Candidatus Methylomirabilota bacterium
TTCTACGACTACAATCCCAAGAAGGCCAAGGAGCTCCTCGCGGCGGCGGGGCAGACGAATATCCAGCTGACGCTGCAGGCGCCGAACGGGCGCTGGGCGATGGACAAGGACATCGCGCAGGCCGTGGCCGGCCAGCTCACCGAGAACGGCATCAAGACCAATGTGAAGATCATCGGCGAGTGGGGCAGCTACGTCCGCTCGGTGCTCGACCACAAGACCGAGGACATCTTCATGAACGGCTGGTGCCTGCCGAGCCTCGAGCCCGACCACTGGGTGACGCCGAACCTCCACACCGGCGAGCCCGTGTCGCAGTACTCCAACCCCGAGGTGGACAAGCTGATGGAGCAGGCGCGGGCGGAGATGAACGTGGAGAAGAGGAAGCAGCTCTACAGTCAGCTCCTCCGCCTGGTCCGCGACGACGCGCCGTGGCTCTTCATGTATTCGCAGATGGACATCTACGGCGTCAACAACCGCCTCAAGTGGACGCCGCGGGGCGACGAGTCGATACGGCTCACCGAGATCGGGTTCTAGCCAGCGACTTGGCCCGCCCCCTCACCCTGCCCTCTCCCCCTCGCGGGGGAGAGGGAGCTGCGCTTATTCAGATTGACCCTCTCCCCTCTGGGGAGAGGGCAGGGTGAGGGGAAACTCCGATGGTCGCCTATGTGTTGCGCCGGCTCGCGCAGAGCGTGCTGGTCCTGTTGGGCGTGTCCGTGATCGTGTTCGGGCTCCTGCATCTCACCGGCGATCCCACGCGCCTCCTCCTGCCGCTCGAGGCGCGCGAGGAGGATGTCCGGCAGCTCCGCGCGCTCCTCGGCCTCGACGATCCGCTGTGGGTGCAGTACCTCCGCTTCCTCTGGCGCGCCGTGCGTGGAGACTTCGGGGTGTCGTTCAAGCACCAGGTGCCCGCGCTCACGCTGATCCGCCAGACCCTGCCCGCGACGCTCGAGCTGACGGCGGCCGGCCTCGGGCTGGCGCTGGTGGTGGCGGTGCCCGCCGGTATCGTGGCCGCCCTCCGCCGCAACTCCCTCCTCGACGCCGTCTGCTCGGTGGGCGTGCTGCTCGGGCAGGCGATGCCCGTATACTGGCTCGGACTCCTGCTGATCCTCGTTTTCGCCGTCAAGCTCGGCTGGTTCCCCGCGGCCGGGCGCGACGGGCTCCTGTCGCTGGTGCTGCCCGCCGTCGCGCTCGGCGCGTTCTCGATGGCCCGCATCGCGCGCATGGCGCGCTCGGGGATGCTGGAGGTCCTGGCGCAGGATTACGTGCGCACCGCGCGAGCGGCCGGCGTGAGCGCCTTCGTGGTCACCTACAAGTACGCGCTCAAGAATGCGGCGATCCCGCTGGTGACCATCGT
>JBKPBU010000023.1:0-1902 GCA_046727015.1 Candidatus Methylomirabilota bacterium
GCGCCGGCCTCGGCGATCTGCTCGATCCGCTTGATCCAGTCGCTGGCGTTACCGGCGAGCGCAAAGCGCTCGATCGCGTAATCCGTCAGGCCGAGCGCGTCCATGCGCTTGGGGTTGCGCCCTTCGTGGAGCACGTGGTCGTAGAGCTCGTAGCCGTCGACGTACTCCTGGATCTTCGCCCGTAGCTCGTCGGGCACGTGCTTGCCGTCGAGCCCGAAGCGCATCGAGTGGTTGAGGATCGAGGACACCGAGGCCTTGACGCCCTGGATCGCCCGGTCGCGGTCGTCGTCGAGCGAAGTCCTGGTGGTGAACCAGATGTCGACCTCGGAGGGATCACGGCCCGCCTCGCGCGCGCCGGCGTGCACCCTCGTGATCGTGTCCTTGATCACTTCGGGCAAGAGCCCGGTGCCGGCGGTGACGCCGTCGCCGATCCGTCCGCCCAGGTGCAGCATCCTCGGACCCTCGGCGCAGATGGAGATGGGAATGCGCTGGCGCGTCACCGTCGACGCCCAGCGGACCCGCTGTGGCCGGCCCTGATAGGTCGCCTCGCCCTTGGCCAGCAGATCGCGCACGCAGGTCACGTAGTCCTCGATGCGCGCGCGCGTGGCGACCTCGTAGCCGATGTTGAGCACGGCGCTGTCGCCGCTGGCCATGTCCATGAAGGCGCGGCCTCCGGTCAGGCTGTCGATCGACGCCAGGAACGAGGCCATGACTTGCGGCTCGCGCGTGAGCGGATTCGTCGGACGAAGGCCGACGCGGGCGCGCGAGGCGCCGAGCGCGATCAACGTCGCCCTGACGTAGGCGTCGCCGCCGATGAAGGCGGTGTCGTGCGTGCCGACCGCTTCGGCGCCATAGTCATCGGCCATCTTGGCCAGATCGATGAACCGGCGCGTGTCCTTTTCTTGGAGCAGCGGTGTTCCCGGGCTCAGGCTGACTCCGAACGCCACTTTCATTTGGTGACCTCACGGTTGGCCGTTCGCGGGCCCCCGCTCACGTAGATCGTCTCCCCCGTCATGAAGCTCGCCTGGTCCGACGCCACGAAGATGACCGCCCACGCGATCTCCTCGGGGCGACCCAGGCGCTGCAGCGGCACCTCGCGGGCGGCCTGGGCGATCATCGCCGGCGTCTTCCAGACCTCGAGCACGCCTTCGGTTTCCGTGGGGCCGGGCGCCACGGCATTGACGGTGATCCCGTATTTCGCCCACTCGGCGCCGAGGCTCTGCGTCAGCACGGTGGCGCCGGCCTTGGCGGCCGCATAGGCGGCCATCCCGCGCGATCCGCTGCGTCCGGCCACGGAGGTGACGTTGATGATCTTGCCCGCGCGCTGGCGGATCATCGCGCGGCCGACCGCCTGCGAGAAGAGGAACACGCCGGTGAGGTTCGTCGCGATCATCGCGTCCCATTCCGACCGGGGCAGGTCCTCGAGCGGGGAGCGGATCCGGTAGCCGGCGTTGTTGACCAGGATATCGATGCGGCCGAACTCGTCCAGAGTTTGCGCGACGGCGCCGTCGACCTGCCGAGCGGCACCGACGTCGCACTCGACGGCGAGCGCACGGCGCCCCTCGGCGCGCACGAGGCCGGCGACCGGCTCCAGCGCGTCCTTACGGCGGCTGCACGCCACCACATCGGCGCCGACCCGAGCGAGCTCGACCGCGATCGCCCGGCCGATCCCCTGGCTCGCCCCGGTCACGATCGCGACGCGATCGCGGAGCGTGTCGGCCGAGAACGCCACCTTACTGGATGACCGAGCGCGGCGTCGCCACCAGGCGGGTGACCTTGATCTGCTCGCGGTCGATCAGGGTCGGGACCTTCGGCGCGATCTCGTTCTTCCAGTAGTCGCTCTGGTACACGAGGTCGTAGAGCCGCTTGCGCTCGGCCTCGCTCTCGAATCGGCGAATCCAG
>JBKPBU010000024.1:0-2840 GCA_046727015.1 Candidatus Methylomirabilota bacterium
TCGATCAGCTTGGCGGGGATGGCTGGCATGTGCGTTGGGGGACTTCACCCCTCACCCTACCCTCTCCCCTGAGGGGAGAGGGACAGTCATGGTTCAGCGCTTGCCCTTACGCTCGTCGCGGCGGAGCTTGTACTCGATGGAATCGACGAGGGCCTGCCAGGAGGCTTCGATGATGTTGTCGGCGACCCCGACGGTACCCCACGTCTCGTCGCCGTCGCCGGAGGTGATGAGCACGCGCGTCTTGGCCGCGGTGCCCTTGGACTCGTCGAGGATGCGCACCTTGTAGTCCAGCAGGCTCATCTCGCGGAGGTTCGGGTAGAACTCCTCGAGGGCCTTGCGGAGCGCGTGGTCGAGCGCGTTGACCGGCCCGTGGCCGGAGGCGGCCGTGTGCTCGGCCATGCCCTTGACCTTGAGCCGGACCGTCGCTTCGGCCACGGGCTCGCCACCGTCGCGCTCCTCCTCGACGATGACCCGGAAGCCGTCGAGGTCGAAGTAGGGCTTGTGGTTGCCGAGGGCGCGCTCCATCAGGAGCTCGAAGGACGCCTCGGCGCCCTCGAACTGGAAGCCCTCGTCCTCCATGCGCTTCAACATCTCGAGGATGCGGCGCGCCTCGGGCGTGTTCTTGTCGAGGTCGATGCCGTACTCCTTGGCCTTCCAGAGGATGTTCGACTGCCCCGCCAGCTCCGAGACCAGCACCCGCCGGTGGTTGCCCACCGCCTCCGGATCGATGTGCTCGTAGGTCTCCGCGTGCTTGAGGACGGCGGAGACGTGGATGCCGCCCTTGTGGGCGAAGGCCGAGTCGCCGACGTAGGGCTGCGATCCCCACGGCCGGCGGTTGGCCAGCTCGGAGACGAAGCGCGAGACGTCGCGCAGCTCGCGCAGGCTCGCCGAGGGGATACAGTCGAGACCCATCTTCAGCATGACATTCGGGATGATCGAGACGAGGTTGGCGTTGCCGCACCGCTCGCCGTAGCCGTTGATGGTCCCCTGGATGTGGTTGATCCCTTCGGACACCGCCGCCAGGGTATTCGCCACGGCGCACTCGGTATCGTTGTGGACGTGGATGCCCAGCGGGGTCTCGGCCTTCACGTGCTTCTTGACCTCGCGGATGATCTCCACGATCTCATGGGGCAGGCCGCCGCCGTTGGTGTCGCAGAGGACGAGGCAGTGGGCGCCCGCGGCCTCCGCCGCGCGGAGGGTCTTGAGCGCATACTCGCGGTTTTTCTTGAAGCCGTCGAAAAAGTGCTCGGCGTCGTAGATGACCTCCTCGAAGTGCTTGAGGAGATACGCCACCGAGTCGCCGATCATGGCGACGTTCTCGTCGAGCGTCGTTCCGAGGGCGTGCGTCACGTGCAGGTCCCACGACTTGCCGAAGATGGTGACGACGGGCGGCCCCGCCTCCACGAGCGCCTGGAGATTGCTGTCCTCCTGCGGCCGCACGCCGGGACGGCGCGTCGAGCCGAAGGCGCTGATCTTGGCGGTCTTGAAGACGACGCCCTGCACGCGCTTGAAGAAGCGCAGATCCTTGGGATTGGAGCCCGGCCAGCCGCCCTCGATGTAGTGGATCCCGAGGGCGTCCAGTCGCTGGGCTATGCGGACCTTGTCCTCCATGGAGAAGGACACGCCCTCTCCCTGGGTGCCGTCGCGCAGCGTCGTATCGTAAACCTTGATTTCCCTGGACATGGGACGCCCATCATCCCGCCACTCCGCCCGACGTGTCAAGTTTGGCCACCCATCACTCCCTCTCCCCCGATGGGGGAGAGGGCAGGGTGAGGGGGCACGGCTGCGCCGTCAGAGACTGCAGGTGACCCTCGGGATCAGGCTATCCAGACTTCTTCCAGAGTTGGCCTGGACGGCTGACTCGGCAGTGATAACAGCCGCTTTGCTCGTTGTCCTCGTTGTACCAGTGATGCCAGGCGCCTACGCTCTCACAGTCCCTGGCCTTCCCGAGAATTCTCGTACTATTGAAGAGTATCCAAGGAAGATGCCCACGGAGCCATGTCCGCCAGCGGTACGGATGTCCAGCGTCCCAAACCATCTACACCACGCCGGCAGCGCGGAGCTTGTCGGCCTTGGACTTGGGAATGCGGAGGAGGCCCGACAGGATCTCGTCGGTGTGCTGGCCGAGGAGCGGCGCGGCGGCTTGGGCTCCGCCTGGAGTGTCCCAGAGCCGGATCGGCACGCCCATCGCGGTGACAGCGCCGGCTTTCGGATGAGCGAGCCGCACGAACATGCCGCGCACGCGCAGGTGCTCGCTCTCGCAAACCTCGGCGACCGACTTGATGCGCCCGGCGGGGACGCCCGCCTTGTCGAGGCGCGCGATCCATTCCGCCGCGGGGCGCTTGCCGAACTCCGCGTTCAACGCCGGGATCAGCACGTCGCGGTTGGTGACACGCTTGGCCTCGCTGTCGAAACGCGGGTCTTTGGCGAGGTCCTCCCTGCCGATGGCGCGGCACATGCGCTCCCAGAGGGAGTTGTTGGCCACGCCCAGCGTCATGTAGGCGTCCTGCGCCTGGAAGACCTCGTACGGCACGATGGACGGGTGCTGGTTGCCCCTGCGCGTGGGCCTGCCACCCGCGTTCCAGTACAGGCCGGCCTGGTAGGTCAGCAGTGAGGCCATCACGTCCAGCATCCCAATCTCGACCTTCTGGCCTTTTCCTGATGTGGAACGCGAAAGCAGGGCAAGGGTCACGCCCTGAGCCGCGGCCATGCCGGCGACGAGATCGCCGATGGAATTGCCCACCTTGACGGGCGGGCCGTCCGCGAAGCCGGTCAGGTCCATGACGCCCGACTCGCCCTGGACGATGAGATCGTAGCCGGGACGCGAGGACTCGGGGCCG
>JBKPBU010000025.1:0-2481 GCA_046727015.1 Candidatus Methylomirabilota bacterium
AGGCTTCCGTAGTAGGTCATGAAGTCTGGCCAGGGCTCCTTGAACCGGAAGCGGACCCGGCCCGGATCCACGACCTCCACCGCCGCGACCTTGTCCTTCATGAGCTTGTTCGCCGCGCCCCGGTAGCGCTCGAAGGAGAACTTCACGTCGTCGGCGGTGACGGGTTCGCCGTTGTGGAACTTGACGCCCGGACGCAGGACGAACTCCTGGACGAGGCCGTCCTTCGACAGGCTCCACGATTCCGCCAGGCTCGGCGCCATGGCGTTGCCGGGCATGGGCTTTACCAGCGCGTCGTGCAGCGCGTAGAGGATCATCCACGGCGTGCCGATGCCCGGAGTCTCGGCGGGGTCGAACCAGGTGGGGGC
Source organism: Candidatus Methylomirabilota bacterium (assembly GCA_046727015.1). Lineage (GTDB taxonomy): Bacteria > Methylomirabilota > Methylomirabilia > Rokubacteriales > CSP1-6 > AR37. The sequence continues at coordinate 366 of JBKPBU010000025.1, forward strand.
AAGAGAGATGTGGATTCCCCAGGCCATCTGGCCCTCGGGCGCGGCGGCAACCGGTCCGGGTCCGATGGCCGAAACCAGGAGGAAAAACGACGCCGCGAAGAGGCTGCGAACGGTTCTCACGGTGGCCGCCTCCTTTCCCAACGCGCGAGGGCGGGGCCCGGCGTCGCGGTAATCCGCGCCAACACTCGGTACTAGCGCGTGGGCGCGTACTTGCCGGTCAACTGGGGCGTGGTGCCCTCCTGCTTCTTCTCCTGCCGGTCGAGCCGCGTCTCGCGGGCCCAGGTGCGCTTGAGGTCGTCGCGCACGCCGAAGCGGAGGCGGCCGAGGCCGTCCGTTTCCAGCTCGATCTTGTCGCCGTCCTGGAAGGCGCTGAGCCCCCGGTGGTTGGTGCCGGTGGCGAGAACGTCACCGGGCTCGAGCGGATGGATGGAGGTGACCCACTCGATGCACCGGGGGATCTTGTGGGCCATGTCGCTGGTGTTGAAGTTCTGCTTGAGCGCCGCGTTGACCCAGAGCCGGATCTGCAGGCGGTGCGGGTCGCGTATCTCGTCGGCGGTGACCAGGTACGGCCCCATCGGCGCGAACGTGTCGCGCGACTTCATCTGGTAGAAGGTGTTGCCGGCGGGCAGGAGGCCCCGCGCCGAGCCGTCGATGAAGTTCGTGTACCCGAAGACGTAGTTCATCGCCTCGGACGCTTTGACCTTGGACGCGCGCTTGCCGATGACGAGGGCCACTTCCGCCTCGCCCTCGAAGATGGTGGCGGGGACGTCGGGCAGCACCATCGTATCGCCGTCACCGATCACGCTGTGAGGCGACTTGTGGAACGCGTTGATGGGGGCGGGCTCGGCGCGCGTGCCGTCCTCCATGTAGTTCACGGCCATGCACACGATGTTGTGGGGCTTGGGGAGGGGAGGGCGGATCCTGACCTTGCTGAGCGGCACGCTCTCCGCCCGCGCGACCGCTGCCTGGAGGCGCTCCTTGTGCTCGTCGAACCGCTCGATCAAGCCGCTGATGAGGTCGTGCGGCCCGGTATGCGGGATGCCCCGCACGGCGAACGACACGTCGTGCACGGCGTCTCCCTCGAGCACGCCGAGCTTGAAGTCGTCGAAGAAGAGAAGTTTCACGCCTCGGCTCTGGAGGCCGCTCAGGCCCTCCCGGCGAGCGGCCCGCGCAGGAGCCGCCCCGGCAAGGCGCCGGTGTGCTTGCCGTCGCGCAGCAGGACCTCGCCGTTGACCACGGTGGCCGCGATGCCACGGCACCGCTGGGTGAGGCGCTTCGCGCCGGCGGGCAGGTCGTTGACCACCTCGGGCATCTCGGCGCCGATGGTGGCCGGGTCGAAGACGACGAGGTCGGCGGCGAAGCCTTCCCGGAGGAGCCCGCGATCGGAGAGGCCCCACTGGGTGGCCGTGTCGAACGTGATCATGCGCACGGCCTGCTCGAGGGTCAGAGCCTGCTTCGCGCGCACCCAGTGGCTGAGAAGATGCGACTGGAGCGAGGCGTCCATGAGCTGCGAGACGTGGGCGCCCGAGTCCGAGAAGGTCACCACGGTGCGCGGGTGCTTGATCAGCTCGAGCGCGTGCTCCTGGTTCTCGTTGGCGATGGGCTGGAGGAAGAAGAGATCGAGGTCCTTCTCGAGCGCGAGCTCGATCATGGCCTCGACCGGGTCCACGCCGCGCTCGCGCGCGACCTCGGCCACGGAGCGGTGCGGCCCCTCGACGGTGTCCATCACGAAGAGCCATTCGTAGACGGCCGGTCGCGCTTCCGTCCCGAGAGCTTTCCGATCGTCACGCTCGCGCGCGGCCTCGACCAGGCGGCGGCGCAGCTCCGGATCGCGGAGGCGCCGCTTCTGCTCGTCGAGCGGCAGCGCCCGGAGCTCCTTCCACACCGGCAGGCGGTCGAAGGGCAGCTGGGTCTTGAACGACAGGATCGCCGAGAGCCAGCGGCTGTGCACCTGGGCGAACATGCGCCCGCCCGCGGCCGCGGTCTCCTCGAGCAGGGTGATGTAGGTCCGCCAGATGTCGGGCGCGTCTTTCCGGCTGAACAGGCCGAATGTCACGGGGCGGCCGGTCTCGACGGCCAGCTCCCGCAGCCGGCGCTGGTAGTCGCGGAGACCGGG
>JBKPBU010000026.1:0-6477 GCA_046727015.1 Candidatus Methylomirabilota bacterium
TTGGGCGGCGTCCCGAGCGTCTGGAAGAGGAACGCGACCTGGTCCTGCTCGACGAGCTTGCGCACCATCTCGACCGTCTTGGGCGGGCTGTACTGGTCGTCGTAGCTGATGTAGTTGATCTTCCGCCCGTTGATGCCGCCCTCGTCGTTGACCTTCTTGAAGTACGCGCCGATGACCTTGCCAATGGTGCCGTAGGCCGAGGCGGGGCCGCTGTAGGGGTTGGTGTTGCCGATCTTGATCTCCGTGGCAGTAACGCCTACCACGGTCTGGGCCGCCGCCACGCCGGCCAGGGACAGCACCCCGAGGATCAAGGGAATTGCCAGGAACCGCTTGAATAGACTCATGTAGCCCTCCCGTTCAGGTTGAGTGTGGCCATGCCCGTCACTGGACTTCGCCTGCCGCCTTCCTTGGTGTAACCGCCGGCCGCCTCATTCGGATCCAGAGAAGCCGCAGGGAGCCGGCGATCCCCCGCGGCATGACGTACATGAAGACGATGAGGGAGATTCCGAAGATCGCCCACGGCGCCGCCTTGGAGATGTCCAGGGCCCAGTTTGGCACGAACTGGATGAACATGGCGCCGAAGATCGCGCCCCAGATGGTCGCGAGCCCGCCGATGACGACGCCCGTCAGCAGCGTGATGGACAGAAACGCGTCGAAGGAGTCGGGAGCCACGAAGGCGATGGCGCTGGCGCTGAGCGCCCCCGCCACGCCCGTGTAGGCGGCGCTGACGCCGAAGACGACCGACTTGTAGAGCGCGCTGTTGATGCCCATGGTCTCTGCGGCGATGTGGTTGTCGCGGATGGCCACGATAGCCCGTCCCGTCCTGCCCCGCAAGAGGTTCGCCGCGAGAAGGAAGAGGGTCAGGAGGACGGCGAGTGTCACGAAGTAGAGCCACTGGTCTTCGCTGAGCGGCAGGCCCCAGGGCGCCTTGGGCTTGGACAGCACGATGCCCTGGGATCCCCCGGTCCAGTGCTCGAAGTACTTGAGGATCTGCGGCAAGGCCAGCGCGAGGGAAAGGGTGGCGAGCGCAAGGTAGAGACCCTCGAGTCTCAGCGCCGGCCAGCCGAAGAGGAAGCCCACGACCAGACAGAGGAGGCCGGCCGTCGGTATGGTCCAGCCATAGCCGATGCCCCACCGGTCGATCATGATCGCGGAGGTATAGGCGCCGATCGCGTAGAAGGCGCCGTGGCCGAGGGAGATCTGGCCGTTGTAGCCCGTCAGGATGTTGAGGCCGAGCAGGGCGATCGCGTAGATGGCGACCTGGGTGAACTGGAAGACCCGGAAGCCGCTCAGGAAAAAGGGGAGCGCGCAGGCCGCCGTTAGCACGACGAGCAGGCCCGCGGTTTCCGCCGCGCTGTGTCCGCGCCCCACAGGCCTAGACCCTCCGAACCGTGGAGCGGCCGAAGAGGCCGCTCGGCTTGACGAGGAGGACGATGATGATCATGGCGAGCGCCACGGTCAGCTTGAGCTCGGTGCCGATGAACGAGACGTAGGTGCCGACGAGGTTCTCCGTCACCCCCACGAGGAAGCCGCCCACCACCGCGCCGAGCGGGCTCGTGAAGCCGCCCACCGTCGCGGCCGCGAAGGCGTAGAGCTGGATGCCGACCATCATGTTCGGGTCGAGGAAGACGACGGGGGCGACCATGATTCCCGCCACGGCCCCGAAGGCCGCGGCCAGGCCCCAGCCGAGCGCCAGCATCCAGCCCACGCGGATGCCGCAGAGACGGCTCGACGTCGGGTTCTGGGCAGCCGCCCGCATGGCGAGGCCCAGCGTCGTGTAGCGGAAGAAGAGAAAGAGCAGCAGCAGGACGAGCAGCGTGACGCCGATGGCGCCCAGGTCGTGAGCGCCGAAGATGATGTTGCCGATCTTGAAGGGCTCGTTCGGGAACGGGCTCGGAAAGGGCTTCTGGATCCAGGAGTAGATCCAGCCCGCCACACTCGTGAAGATGAAGACGAGCCCGAGGGTCACGATCACGATGGTGAGGATCGGAGCGTCCTCCACGGGGCGCAGCACGATGCGCTCGATCAGCAAGCCGCCCACGAAGGCGATGACGAGGGTCGCGATGAAGGCGGCCCAGTAGGACAGCCCGAGCTGCAGCAAGGACCAGCACAGGTAGGTGCTGAACATCGCCATGGCGCCCTGGGCGAAGTTCACCACGTCCGTCGCCTGGTAGATCATGACGAGCGCCAGCGCCAGGCTCGCGTAGATGCCGCCCGTCGCCAGTCCCGATACGACTTGTTGGATAAAAATGTCCAGAGCAGTCTCCTCTTATGTTCTGGGGGGGAGCGGCGCCGCTCCTCCCCCAGACCCCCCCACCGCACTATTCGACTCGTTCACTTGGTCACCTCGTGCTCGTGCACCGTCAATATCCCAGGTAGGAACGGCGGATTGAGTCGTCGCGCTGCAGATCGGCTGACGGCCCTGACATCACGACGCGCCCCGTCTCGAGCAGATAGGCGTGGTCCGCCAGCTCGAGCGCCATGGCCGCGTTCTGCTCGACGAGGAGCACGGAGACGCCCTCGTCCTTGTTGATGGCGCGCACGATGCGGAAGATCTCGCGCGTCAGGAGCGGTGCCAATCCCAGCGAGGGCTCGTCGAGCAGCAGCAGGCGCGGCCGCGACATGAGGGCGCGCGCCACCGCGAGCATCTGCTGCTCGCCGCCCGAGAGGGTGCCCGCCTGCTGGCCCTGGCGCTGCCCGAGGACGGGGAAGTACCCATAGATGCGGTTGAAGTCGCCAGCAATGGCACCCCGGTCCCTGCGCACGTAAGCGCCGAGCCGCAGGTTTTCCTGCACCGTGAGGTCCATGAAGGTGCCGCGCCCCTCGGGCGTGTGGGCGATCCCGAGCCTGACGATCTCCTCGGTGGCTTTGCCGTCGATCCGCTGCCCTTCGAAGCGCACGCTCCCGGCCGTCTTCACCATGCCGCAGACCGCGCGCAGCGTGGTGGTCTTGCCCGCGCCGTTGGCGCCGAGGATAGCGGTGATGCCGCCGGCCTCGACGGCGAAGCCCAAGCCGTGGAGGACCTTGGTGGCTCCGTACTGCGCCTCCAGGTTCTCGGCCTCGAGCAGCGTGGGCACTAGTTCTCGCCTCCCATCTCAGTTTTTAGCTTCCAAGGTAGGCCTTGATCACGTCGGGGTTGCGCTGGATCTCGGCGGGCGGGCCCTCGGCGATCTTCCTGCCGAAGTCGAGCACGACCACTCTGTCCGACACCTGCATCACGAGGCTCATGTGGTGCTCGACCAGTAGCACCGTGATCCGCCGCTCATCGCGGATGGCGCGGACCAGCGCGCCTAGCACCCCTACTTCCTCGTGGTTGAGACCCGCGGCGGGCTCGTCGAGGAGCAGGAGCCTGGGCCGGTTAGCCAGCGCCCTCGCAAGCTCCACGCGCTTGAGCGTGCCGAAGGGCAGTCCCGCGGCCGGGTGCCCGGCCACCTCCTCGAGTTCGAGGAAAGCGATCAGCTCGCGGGCGGTCTCCCGCGCTTCGCGCTCCTCGCGGCCGACCCACGGCAGCTTGAGCGCGTTGCTGGCGAAGTCGCTGCGCGTCCGGCTGTGGACGCCGACCAAAACATTGTCGAGCACGCTCATGGTCGGGAAGAGGGCCAGGTTCTGGAAGGTGCGCCCGATGCCGAGCTCGGCGATGTGGTGGGTGGGCGCGGCGATGATCGATTGTCCCTCGAAGAGGATGTCGCCCTGCTGGGGTGTGTACAGTCGTCCCAAGCAGTTGAAGAGCGTGGTTTTCCCGGCCCCGTTCGGGCCGATCAGCCCCACGATCTGTCCGGCCTCCATCTCGAAGGACACGTCCTCGAGGGCCACGATGCCGCCGAAGCGCATGGTGAGGTCCCGGACGGCCAGGATGGACGGGTGTGCGGGTGGCGTCATCGCCCCAGAGCATGCATGGGTTGGGGCCTGTTTATAGAGGGGAGGGGGGTGGTTTGTCAATGAAAACCACGGAGCGCCCGGTATAATCCAGACCCTATGGCCCACCAATTCATTTTCACGATGAAGGACCTGCGGAAGATCGTTCCCCCGAAGCGCGAGATCCTCAAGGGCATCTGGCTGTCGTTCTATCCCGGCGCCAAGATCGGCGTCCTCGGTGCCAACGGCGCGGGCAAGAGCACCTTGCTCAAGATCATGGCCGGAGTGGACGAGGACTTTCTGGGCGAGGCCAAGCCCGCCGATGGCGTGCGCACAGGTTACCTGCCGCAGGAGCCGCACCTCGACCCCTCGAAGGACGTGCGCGGCAACGTGGAGGACGGCGTGGCCGAAGTGCGAGGGCTCCTCACTCGCTTCGACGAGATCAATGCCCGGCTCGGCGAGCCCATGGACCCTGCGGAGATGGAAAAGGTGCTCGAGGAGCAGGCGCGGGTGCAGGACGCGATCGAGGCGGCCAATGGGTGGGATCTCGACCGCACGGTGGAGATCGCGATGGACGCCCTGCGCTGCCCCGCCGGCGATGCCGACGTGACCACGCTCTCCGGCGGCGAAGTCAGGCGCGTGGCGCTCTGCCGCCTACTGCTCCAGAAGCCCGACCTGCTCCTGCTCGACGAGCCGACCAACCACCTCGACGCGGAGAGCGTCGCCTGGCTCGAGCGTTTCCTCAAGGACTACCCGGGCACGGTGGTGGCCATCACCCACGACCGCTACTTCCTCGACAACGTCGCCGGCTGGATCCTCGAGCTCGACCGCGGCGCGGGGATCCCGTGGGAGGGCAACTACTCCTCGTGGCTCGACCAGAAGAAGCAGCGCCTGGCGACGGAGGAAAAGCAGGAGTCGGCGCGCCAGCGCACGCTCGAGCACGAGCTGGAATGGGTGCGCATGTCCCCACGCGCGCGCCAGGCCAAGTCCAAGGCGCGGCTCCAGGCCTACGAGACGATGCTGGCCGAAGGAGGCAAGGAGCGTGACGGCACGGCGGAAATCATCATCCCGCCCGGGCCGCGGCTGGGCGACGTGGTCGTGCAGGCCGAGCACCTCTTCAAGGGATACGGCGACCGGCTCCTGATCGAAGACCTGAACTTCAGCCTGCCGCGCGGCGGCATCGTGGGCGTCATCGGCGCCAACGGCGCGGGCAAGACCACGCTCTTCCGCATGATCACGGGACAGGAGAAGCCCGACAAGGGCGCGCTCCGCGTGGGGGAGACCGTGCACCTCGCCTACGTGGACCAGAGCCGGGACGCGCTCGACGGAAAGAAGAACGTGTGGGAGGAGATCTCCGGCGGCGCGGAGCAGCTCCAGCTGGGCGGGCGCCAGATGGCCTCGCGCGCTTACGTCGCCTCCTTCAACTTCAAGGGCGCCGACCAGCAGAAGAAGGTGGGCGACCTCTCGGGCGGCGAGCGCAACCGCGTCCACATGGCGAAGCTGCTCCAGGCGGGCGGCAACCTGCTGCTCCTCGACGAGCCGACGAACGATCTGGACGTCGACACGCTCCGGGCGCTGGAAGACGCGTTGCTCTCCTTCGCGGGCTGCGCCGTCGTCATCAGCCACGACCGCTGGTTCCTCGACAGGATCGCCACCCACATGCTGGCCTTCGAGGGCGACAGCCGCGTGGAGTGGTTCGAGGGCAACTACCAGGACTACGAAGCCGACCGCAAGAAGCGCCTCGGCGCCGCCGCCGAGCAGCCGCACCGCCTCCGCTACAAGCCCCTCACGCGCGGTTAGCGCTCTTCAAGGAGACCCTGATGCTCGATCTCGGACTCGGCGGCAAGGTGGCCATCATCACGGGCGGCAGCGAAGGGCTCGGGCGCGCGGCCGCCCAGAGGCTGGCCGCCGAAGGGGCGCGCGTGGCCATCTGCGCCCGGCGCGCAGACGTGCTCGAGCGCGCGGCGGAGGGCATACGCAAGGCGGGCGGGCAGGTGTTGGCGCGCCCAGTCGACGTGACCAAGGCCGACCAGATCGAGAAATTCGTCGGCGAGGTCGTGGGCGAATGGGGCGGGGTGGACATCCTCGTCAACAACGCCGGCACCTCCGCCGCCGCGTCTTTTGAATCGGTCAACGACGACGCGTGGGTGCACGACCTCGAGCTCAAGCTGCTGGCGGCGATCCGTCTCTGCCGCCTCACGATCCCGCACATGAAGAAGCGTGGCGGCGGGCGCATCATCAACGTCACCAACCTGGGCGCGAAGGCGCCGTCCGCCGGCGGCCTGCCGACCAGCGTCTCCCGCGCGGCCGGAATCAACCTGACGAAATCCCTGTCCAAGGAGTACGCCCCCGACAAGATCCTCGTGAACACCATCTGCATCGGGCTGGTCAAGAGCGGCCAGTGGGAGCGCCGCGCCAAGGGCGACCTCGACGCCTTCTACAAAGACGTCGCCAAGCGCGTGCCCATCGGCCGCGTCGGCGAAGCCGAGGAGTTCGGCGACCTCGTGGCCTTCCTGGTCTCCGAGCGCGCCGCCTTCATCAGCGGCACCGCGATCAACTTCGACGGCGGCATGTCCGCGGTGGTCTAGGCGGCATGCTATGCTCTCGGCAGGAGGTGGAGAC
>JBKPBU010000027.1:0-3460 GCA_046727015.1 Candidatus Methylomirabilota bacterium
GAATACGGGACGGCGGGCGTGCTCGCGATCCAGGACAAGGTCGGCGGGCAGCCGACGCGGAATTACACCGAGGGCACGTTCGAGCAGGCCAAGGACATCGACGGGTCGGTGCTCGCCAAGACCATCCTCAAGGAGCGCGACACCTGCTACGCCTGCGTGGTCAAGTGCAAGCGCACGGTCGAAGTCCACGAGCCGGGCCTCGACATCGACCCGGTCTACGGCGGCCCCGAGTACGAAACCCTGACCTTCTTCGGCTCGATGTGCGGCGTGGGCGATCTCAAGCTCCTGTCCAAGGCGTCGGCCGACGCCAACATGTACGGCATGGACACGATCTCCGCCGGCGCCACCATCGCCTGGGCGATGGACGCCAAGAGCAAAGGCCTGCTCGACGACAAGGGCCTCGGCCTGGAATACGGCGACGGCCACTCCGTCCTTCGCGCCATCGAGGCCATCGCCCTCCGGCGCGGCGTGGGCGATCTCCTCGCGGAGGGCAGCCTCCGCGCCGCGAAGACGCTCGGCCAGGCGGCCGTTGACCTCACCGTTACCGTCAAGGGCCAGGAGCTGCCCGCGCACATGCCGCAGCACAAGCGCTCGCTCGGCCTCGTCTACGCGGTCAACGCCTTCGGCGCCGACCACCAGTCGTCCGAGCACGACACGGCGCTCCGGGCCAAGCCGGGAACCTTCCAGCATGCGCGGCTCACGGAGCTGGACATCGCCGCGAGCCTCCCGCTCAACGATCTCTCGGACGCCAAGGTCCGCTTCGCGTTTCGCTCGCAGTGCTTCTACTCCGCCCTCGACACCCTCGGGCTCTGCCAGTTCGTCTGGGGCCCCTCGTGGCAGCTCTACGGCCCCTCGGACACGGTCGAGCTCGTGCGCTCGGGCACGGGGTGGCAGGCGACGATGGAGGAGCTATTGGAGATCGGCGAGCGGAAGATCAACCTCATGCGCGCCTTCAACGCGCGCGAGGGCATGGGGAAGGAGTCCGACGTCCTGCCGAAGAAGCTCTTCCAGCCGCTCGCCGGCAAAGGGCCCACCGCGGGCGTGGCGCTGACCACCGAGGAGTTCGAGCACGCGCGCGAGAGCTACTACCGGCTCGCGGGCTGGGACCCGGCCACGGGCTATCCGACGCCCGCCAAGCTTCGCGGTCTCGGCCTCGACTGGCTCGCCGAGAACGCGCTCACCGGGAAGTGACGGCCGGCGCTAGCCGAGCGCGTCCCAGCAGAGCCGGGACATCCTGCCCATGAGCTGGTAGGCGGCGGCGAAGCCCGGCGTGCCGTCGGGGAGCGCGGCGGGCACGTGCTCGGTGTAGGCGGTCAGGATGAAGAGCGGCTGGTCGTCCTTGTAGACGATGCCCGCGTCCATGTAGCCGCGCGACCCGGTCCCGGTCTTGTGGGCGACCTTGGTGCCGAGGGGAAGCTGCGACGGCAGGCGGGTCTTCAGCTTCTGCCAGCTCAGGATGTCCAGCCCCAGCCGGCAGAGCTCGGGCGTCGAGCCGAGCTTGGCGGCCGCCGCCTTGTCCGAAGCGCCACGCAGGATCATCTCGAGCAGCATGCCCTGGTCGTTGGGCGTGGTCGTCGTCACCTGCTCCAGCGTGTGGTCGGGACCGAGCCGCGGCGGGATGCCGAAGCGGTGCACGGTCCGCGTCATGCCGATCGACTCGCAGAAGCTCTGGATGTTCCCGAGCCCCACCATGTCCACCACGGTGCCCGTGCACGTGTTGTCGCTGACGATGATCATCTGCACGAGCGCGTCGCGGAAGGTGATCCAGAAGCCGGGTGTCATGTGCTGGAAGGTGCCCGAGTCGTTGTCCTGGTACCTGGCCTCGATCGTCACCTTCTGGTCGAGCGCGAGCTTGCCGTCGTGCACGGCCTTGAGCGCGGCCATCAGGATGGAGATCTTGCGCGTGCTCGCCGAGGGCACGGGCACGTCGCCGAGCCGGCTCGCGGTCCTGCCCGTCTTCAGATCCTTCAGGTACCAGCTCGTCTGAAACGGCAGGGCGTCGCAGAGCGCGTTCATCGTCTTGACGAGAGCGTCCATGATGGTCTCCTCGAGAGCGGTTGGAGATCCGGCGGTCACGACGCCGGTCCTACGAAGCCGATGTACGCGCCGCACGCATGCTCCGGACCCACCAGCATGGCCTGCTCGCCGGTGTTGCGGACACCGCGCGTCGGAGGCGGCACGCCGTGGTCCGCCATCCAGCGAGCGGCGGCGTCCATGCTGCGGGTGCGGTACAACACCTGGAACGGTCCCGGCCCGCGGCGGCGAAGCGCCTCGGCGGCAGGGCCGGGCTCGGCGGGCTCCGCCACGGTGAGGCCGGTCGGCCCGAGATCGAACACCGCCATGTCCGCCTTGATGACCGCGCCACGCTGGATCGCCGGCACCGGCAAACCGAGCACGCGGCCATAGCTTCCCGCCGAAGCGGCAATGTCAGAGACGGCGATGTACACGCGGTCCGCGCCGAGCACCCCGTTGGGATGGTCCCCCGCCCGCGGCACTTGCGCGCGACGCTCCTTCAGTGGCGTCAGGTGCTGGATGAACAACACGGGCAGCGGGTTCCGCGCACCGAGCGCGGCCACTTTCCATCGCAATTCCTGTCCGGTGGGTGTCCGGCGCGCGCCGTCGATCGGATCCTGCACGTCGGCGCCGCGCCGTCGCATGGCAGCCACGTCGGCCGCGAGATCATCGCTCTGCACGACCGCGTAGCGAAACCCGCCGCCGAGAGACAAAAAGTCCACGAGCGAAGGGCCGGCACCGCCGACGGCAGCCCTTGCCGCCAGGTACTCATCCCGATCGCTCACGCTCATCAGCTCCAGGTAGTCCTCGCCGTGAAACGCGATGGCGTTGTGCGTCCCTTTCCCGGTATGGGCGCCGCCGGGATAGACATTGAAGCCCAGTCGGGTATAGGCGTCGATGCCCTGCTCCAGGTTGGGGACGCAGATCATCACGTGATCGATGCGGGTCAGCATCGTGCCTGAGCCTGGCCCACGGCGCTCTGCGGCGTGATCACGGTCTTGGCGCCGTGGCCGGCCGCGGCATGGGCGAAGGCCTCGCCGATCCGGGTGAGCGGGAAGCGCGCCGTGATCAGCCGCTTCACGCCGATCTTTGGCATCAGCGCGAGGGCACGGCGAAAGGCGGTGCCGCGGCCGAAGGCACCACCGATCCTGATCTCACGGTAGTGGACGTCCCACAGGTCCAGCGGGAGCCGGCTCCCCTTCGGGTTCACGCCCACGAGCTGCAGGACTCCGGCGGCCCGGGTGAGTCCGATCGCTTCCGCAACCAGCTCGGGCTTGCCCACGGCCTCGCAGACGACATCCGCGCCGCGGTTCCGGGTCAGCCCCATCACGCGATCGTGCAGGCTCTCCCGAGACGGGTCGACCACGACGTGGGCGCCCAGGCGGCGCGCGATCCGGCGGCGCTCCTCGATCGGATCGGAGAGGATCAGGCGCTTGGCGCCCCGGCG
>JBKPBU010000028.1:0-5655 GCA_046727015.1 Candidatus Methylomirabilota bacterium
CTACCAAATGTGATACGCTTCGCGCCTCGCCGGGCGACCGGCTATTCCTACCGGGTGAGGTGCGACAGTGCGACCGAACAAGCTGAAGCAGATGTGGCGCGACGGGCGGTGGGTCACCATGGGCTGGCTCTCCGTGTCCCACAGCTTCACCGCGGAAGTGATGGCCCGCCAGGGCTTCGACGCCCTGGTCGTGGACATGCAGCATGGGACTACCGACATGGCCGACGTCCTGCCCATGCTCCAGGCGATCTCGCAGACCGACACCGTGCCGGTGGTGCGGGTACCCTGGAACGACCCGGCGACCATCATGAAGGCGCTCGATCTGGGCGCCTACGGCATCCTCGTGCCGCTCATCAATACCGCCGAGGACGCGGCGAAGGCGGTGGCCGCGTGCCGCTATCCGCCGGTGGGCATGCGCTCGTCCGGGCCCGTGCGCGCCGTGCACTACGGTGGCGCCGACTACGTCGCCAAGGCCAACGACGAGATCGTGGTGATGGGCATGGTCGAGACGACGGAAGGGCTCGCCAATCTCGACGCGATTTGCGCCACTCCCGGGCTCGACGCCGTGTACATCGGCCCCGCCGATCTCTCGTTCGCGCTGGGGCTTCCGCCCGGCCCCGACAAGAGCGACCCGGTGCATCTGGCCACGTGCGACAAGATCCGTGATACGGCGCACAAGCACGGCATCAAGGCGTGCATGCACTGCGCGAGCGCGGCCTTCGCCGCGGGGGCGGTGAAGCGCGGCTTCGATCTCATCATGCTCACGTCGGATCTGGCGTCCATGGTCGCCGGCGTCCGCCGCCAGCTCGACGATCTGAAGGCCGCGACTGCCTGAGGGGTCGCCGGGCTCGCACCCGGTAATTCCTACGCGCCAACTTCGACTACCCGAGGCCGCATCCAGCGGCCACCGGGAGCGCGCCGCCGCCAAACGCGCGCGCGAGCGGCACATTTCGGGCTGGTAGCCATGCGCGGCCGCTTGGCACAGTCGATGCTCTTCCTCCTGCAGGCAAGGTGGCTCGACCACTCGTGCCGGAGAGGGAGACACCATGATGCATCCACATCGACTGGCAACCGCCGCCGCGCTCATCACCCTCGTGGCCTCGCCGTTCTTGCTCGTCGCGTGCGGGACCGGCCCCCTGACATTTGACAAACCCGGTGTCATGGCGACAGAGCGCGAGCGCGATCAGAAGGAATGCGGGCTGCTTTCGGCGGACGATCCGGACCACGGCGAGCTCCTGTCCGTCTACCGCATAGACCGCGACTCTTATGTCAACTGCATGGTCGCGCGCGGCTACACGGCCATGCGCGGCTCGAAGGTAGTGTCGCGCTGAGTCTGCCCGTCTCGGGATAGCCCTCCGAGATAGGGTCCTGGAGGAAGGCACGGGTTTGTCGTACTCTCGGGGCTCGGAGGTCATGCCCTGATGAGAATCGCCAAGCTCGAGTCGCTGCACTGTGATGCCGGAACGCGCAACTTCGACTTCCTCAAGCTCACGACCGACACCGGTCTCGTGGGCTGGAGCGAGTACAACGAGACCTTCGGCGGGCCCGGCCTGTCGGCGGTGATCGACCGGCTGGCGCCCGCCGTCATCGGGAAGGACCCGCGCGCCTGGGAGGCGCACGTGGCGCACATGTACGCCGTCCGGCGCCAGTCGTCCGGCGGCGTGATCCAGCAGGCCATCGCCGCCATCGAGAACGCGATGCTCGACGTCAAGGCGCGCGCCCTCGGCATCCCCGTGTACGAGATGCTGGGTGGCCCGGTGCGTGATCGCGTCCGGCTGTACTGGTCCCACTGCGGCACCTACCGTGTCCGCGCGCACAAGGAGATGCAGATCCCGCCGGTGAAGACACTCGACGACGTCGTGAAGCTCGGCAGGGAAGTGGTGGCGAAGGGCTACACGGCGCTCAAGACCAACGCGTTGTTGTTCGGGGACAACCCGCGCAACTACGCTCCCGGCTTTGCCCGGACGGGCGAAGGCTTTCCCGAGCTGAATCCGGAGCGCTACGTGATCAAGGCCGTTCGCGAGCAGCTGGCGGCATTCCGCGAGGGCACGGGACCGGACGTGGACATTCTCGTGGACCTCAACTTCAACTACAAGACGGAGGGGTTCGTCCAGATGGCTCGCGCCATGGAGCCCTTCGACCTCCTCTGGGTCGAGCTCGACACGCGGGATCCCAAGGCCCTGCAGTACATCCGGAGCCGCAGCCCCATGCCCGTCGCTTCGTGCGAGAGCCTCTACGGGCGGCGCGACTACCGGCCGTATTTCGAGAACTACTCCGTCGACGTGGCCATCATCGACACGCCGTGGAACGGCGTGGGCGAGTCGGTCAAGATCGCCAACATGGCCGACACGTACGAGATCAACGTCGCGCCGCACAACTTCTACGGCCCGCTGGCGACGATGATGAGCGCGCACTTCTGCGCCGTCGTGCCCAACCTCCGCATTATGGAGACCGATCCCGACGTCGTGCCGTGGCACGACGATCTCGTCACCGTGAAGCCCGCCATCAAGGACGGCCACATCACCCTGCCGACGGGGCCGGGCTGGGGCACCGAGATCGACGAGGCCACGGTGCGCGCCCACCCGCCGCGTCAGAGGTGATCTTCGTCCGGACGCTGCTTGTCTTCGCTGTCCTCTCCTCGATTCTTTTAGTCGCGCCCGCGCCCTGGGCGGCCGACGTCACACCCGCTCCCGCGTCGGCCAGGGGGCGCGCCGCCGAGGTCGTGGCAGTGCTCAAGGAATACCGGGCGACCCTCGAGCGGCTCCTGCCGCTGGAGGAGCGCGAGCTCGAGCGGGCCATCAAGAGGCGCGAGGAGCGGCGCCACCTCCTCGAGGGCGGCATCATCTCGCGCAAGGAGTTCGAGGAGACCGAGGCGGCCGTCGAGCGGGCGACTGAGAAGGTCTCGGAGACCCGGCGCGCGATGCTCGATGTCGACCGCGCGCTGGCCGAAGCGACGACGGCGCGCGCGCTCGCAGGCCTGCCGCCGCTCGGGCCCGGGGGCTACGAGCAGCGCGCGGGGTTGATTCGCTTCAACGGCACCGCGGTGTGGTCGCTGAAGGCGGACACGCCCAAGCTCGAGCAGTTTTTCATGAGGCGCTTCGGCCGGGCCCTGCCGGTAAGCTCCTACGGCCAGACCCCGCTGCACGATCGCATGGGTCTCGACCACAGGGACGCGCTCGACGTCGCGGTGCATCCCGACAGCCCGGAGGGGCGCGCGCTGATGGACTACCTGCGCGCGGCCGGCATCCCCTTCATCGCGGCGTGGACGGCGGTGCCGGGCGCCACCTCCGGCGCGCACATCCACGTCGGGCAGCCGTCACCGCGCATCGCGGTCAAGCGCTGAGCGCGCGGGTGCCGGGTTGCGCCTCGACCGGCAAAGGTGCTACGGTGCCTTCGATTTCCCGTGCCTCTGAGCGGAAAGGAAGCTCCATGACCACCGCGGCCCCGATCATCCTGAACATGTACCTCATCAACGGCCTGCCCGAGTAGGGGAGATCTCCATGCGACGCCTGCTGACGTCGACCGTCTTGGCGCTCTTCCTTGCCGTCCCCTCCCTGGCGGGAGCCCAGGAGGACACGCTCGGAAAGATCAAGCGGACGGGCGCCATCACCATCGGCTACACCGAAACGTCCGCGCCATTCTCCTCGGTGGGTCCCGGCGGCACGCCGGAGGGGTACTCGATCGATCTCTGCCTGCGCATCGCAGAGGGCGTCAAGAAGGACCTCTCGCTGGCGAAGCTCGACGTCAAGTGGGCCAAGGTGACCACGGAGAATCGGATCGCCCGCGTGGTCGGCGGCACCGTGGACATCGAGTGCGGGACGACCACCAAGACGCTCTCGCGGATGCAGCAGGTGGACTTCTCGGCGCTGACCTTCCTCGACGGAGGCAGCCTGCTCGTCTCGACCGCCTCCGGCATCAAGAAGATCACGGACCTGCCCGGCAAGCGGGTGGCCGTCATCCCGACCACGACGACCGAGCGCGCCATGCGCGATGTCGTCACGAAGCTGTCGATTCCAAACGTGACCCTGGTGGCGGTGAAGGATCATGCCGAGGGGCTCGGCGCGCTGGACGACGGGAAAGTCGACGCGTACGCGACGGACCGCGCGCTCCTCGTCCGCCTGGCCCGCAGCTCCAAGGATCCGTCCAAGGTGGCGCTGCTCGAGGCGTTCATCTCCTACGAGCCCTACGCCTTCATGGTACGCCGGGGCGACGCGAGCTTCCGCCTGGCCGTCGACCGCGTCCTCACGCGCCTGTACCGCAGCGCCGAGGTCGTGCCGATCTACGAGAAGTGGTTCGGACCGTTTCCGGAGGGCACCAATATGATGGCGGCTCTCTACGTGCTGAACAGCGTGCCCGAGTAAGCGCGGGCCCGCCGTGCGCGTCGCCTGGGCCGCGTGGGTACAGGGCTTGCTCGCTCTGGCGAAGGCGGCGCTCTTCGTCACCATCGCGGTGATCCTGGTCCAGCAGGTCTACTTCAGCCCCAACCGTCTCGCGGCCGCGCGCGCCGACGTGATCAAGCGCTTCGAGCAGGAGCGAAAAACCCGCGTCATCGCGCTGATCCACCGGCAGGAAATCGTGAGCATCTTCGGCGTGCCCGTCTCGAGCAATATCACCATCGAAGACTCCGAGGCGGTCCTGCGCGCGATCCGGCTCACGCCGGAGCCCCAGCCCATCGACGTCATCCTGCACACGCCGGGCGGCCAGGTCCTCGCCGCCGAGCAGATCGCCAAGGCGCTGTCGGAGCGCAAGGGCAAGGTGACGGTCTTCGTGCCGCACTACGCGATGAGCGGAGGCACCATCATCGCCCTCGCGGCAGACGAGATCGTCATGGACGCCAACGCGGTGCTCGGGCCCGTGGACCCCCAGATCGGCGAGCTGCCCGCCGCGTCCATCGTGCGCATGGTCGACATCAAGGGCCCGGCCAACGTCAGCGACCAGATGCTGGTGCTCGCCGACATGGCGCAGAAGGCGCGGATACAGGTCGCGTACTTCGTCTCGCAAATCCTGCGCAAGCACTATTCGCAGAAGAAATCGGTCGAGATCGCGACGATCCTCTCCGAGGGGCGCTGGACCCACGACTTCCCCATCCTGGTGGTGAATGCCAAGCAGCTGGGGCTGCCGGTGTCCACCGATATGCCGCGCACCGTCTATGACCTGATGGACCTCTACCCGCAGGGCGCCAAGGGCCGGCCGTCGGTGCTCTACGTGCCTATCCGGCCGGGCCCGAGCGGGGCGGGCACACCGCCCCCGCAGCCCGGCCTCGTGCCGTAGGGTGGCGGCGCCCGACCCCTTCATGGCATCGACGCACGCCAACCTCGACGGCACCCGGACGGAGTACTTCGACGTCGAGTGCTCCGAGCCCTCGTTGCTGGCGCTCCTCAGGGAGATGTTCGAGGTGAGCTGGCAGCACGTGATCTTCGGCCCCTGCATCGAGGGCGCCGTCTTCGAAGGGCGCTTCGGGGCCCCGCCCGTGCTCTCGATCCTCGACGGCTACGCGACGGTGCAGGTGGCCGGCAGCGAGTCCTGGCATTTTCACCTCTGCATCGGCCCCCATCGCGGAAGCCCGAGCCTGCCCACGCCTCCCGAGCTCGCGCGGTGGCGTCGATGCGCGCGCGCCGCGTTCTTCCGCAGCCTCGACCGCGACGGCCGCGCGAG
>JBKPBU010000029.1:0-15546 GCA_046727015.1 Candidatus Methylomirabilota bacterium
CCAGCACCTCGGCTCGGCCGGCAAATCGGCGCCGTACCGTCCCAGGCGCTGCCCGATCGCCTTGTCGTAGCCCGAGCGCCTGAGCTTTCGGATGGCGAACACGGGCAGGTAGGCGAGCAGCCCCAGCCGGAGCGCGACGGAATAGAGGGCGTGTATCAGCGCCGCGCCTCCTCGTCGACTTGCCATGTGACGGCGCTCAAGGCAGCCTCGATCTCCTTGCGCGTGGTCTCCTCTCCCGCCCCGTCGATGTCGCGAGGCACCGGAATGGGCTCGCCGAAGCGCACCACGCAGCGCGAGAACGGCTTGGGGATCCTGAATTCGTCCCACGAGCGGGCCCGCCACTCGGAAGAGGCTCCGAGGGCCGCCGGCACCACGCAGGCGCCGGTCAGCCGGGCCAGCCGTACCACTCCCGGCTTGAGCACTTCCCGCGGTCCTCGCGGGCCGTCGGGCACGACGACGACGCTGTGGCCCTTTCGAAGGGCGCGGGTCAGGGACCGGAGTCCCTCCGCGCCTCCGCGACTCGAAGATCCGCGAATGGCGACGAAGCCGAAGCGACGGACGAAGTCGGCCAGCATCACGCCATCCTCGGAGCGGCTCACCAGAGCCCGCAGCCCCCGCCCGCGGAAGAGGAACGGCAGGAGGAGGAGCCGTGCGTGCCATACGACGTAGATGACCGGCGTGCCCGCGGCCAGGAGGGGCTCGACGCTCTTCTCGTCACGCCGGAGGTGAAGGGTCGCGGCCAGCAGCCGGACCGCCCAGGAGCCTGCCACCGGCGCCAGCCTCCGGCCGAGCCGGCCGGCCTTCATTGCGTGCCTACCATCTTGGCGGCCCCAGCCACCTTCAGCACGGCCCGGGCCGCCCGCTCGCCGACGCCCGGCTTTCCCAGCCGGGAGCCCAGCTCCTTGAATGCAGCCCGCTGGGCGGGCGCGGCCACGGGGTCGGCGAGAAGATGCTCCGCCTCGCTCGCGAGACGCGCTCCCGTTACGTCGTCCTGCAGGATCTCGGGGACGGCGCTGCGGGCGGCGATGATGTTGGGCAGGCTGATCCACGGCGAGCGCTTGAGCACGCGGGCCATCAACTCGGTCAGCCTCGACACCCGGTAGCAGACGACCATCGGCGCACCGAGCAGCGCCGCCTCGAGGGTGGCCGTGCCGGACGCGATGAGAAGCACGTCCGCTCCCGCCATCACCTCGTAGGTGAGACCTTTCACCACCTCGACGGGCGGGCCGCCCGCCTTCGCCGCGCGCCCAAGCAGCGCGGTCACCTGCTCACGCTCCACGCTCGCGGCCAGTCCCAGCACGAAACATCTCCGGCCGTCGACGGCGAGGCGGGCAGCCGCGTCGAGCATGTGGGGCAGCAGCCGGCTGACCTCCTGCTCCCGGCTGCCCGGCAGGAGACCCACGACGATGCGCCTTTCTTCCACGCCGAGCCGCTTGCGGGCCTTGGCGCGGTCGAGGTCGCGCGGCACGACGTCGAGCAGCGGGTGGCCCACGAACTCGACCGGGACTCCCGCTCCCTCGTAGAGATCTTTCTCGAAGGGAAAGGCGGCCAGGACCCGCGTCACCCGCCGGGCCATCTGCCGTATGCGACCGCGTCGCCAGGCCCAGAGCTGCGGCGGGATGAAATACACGACGGGAATTCCCGCGCGCCGCGCCTGCCTCGCGAGACGGAGGTTGAACTCGGGGAAGTCGATGAGCACGATGGCCAGCGGCCGGGCATTCCGGAGCCGCTTCACGAGGATCTTGTACGCCCGGTAGAGGGCGGGAACGCGGCCCAACGCTTCACTCGTCCCCACGGCGGCCTGTGCCGTCGGGTCCACCAGGATCTCGACGCCTGCCGCCGCCATGCGGGGTCCGCCCATGCCGATCAGCCGGACGGCCGGGTCGAGGGCACGGAGCGCCCGGCACATGGTCGCCCCGTGGAGATCGCCGGACGCCTCGCCCGCCGACAGCATGATGCAACGGTGGTCAGCGGCCGACATGAACTCTCATCACGGGACGCTCACCATGGCGATCCCGGCCCGGTCCGCGGTTCGCACCGCCTCTTCGCGATCCACGAGCAGCACCTTTCCGCCATCCACGGCCAGCGCCGTCGCGCCGCCGTCCGCCATGGCGGCGATCGTCGCAGGCCCGACGGTGGGAATGTCGAAGCGGAAGTCGTGTCCCTCCGCTACCGCCTTGACGACGACCGCCCCGCGACCGGCGAGCTTGACGCCCCTGCGTATCGTCTCGTCGGTACCCTCGGCCGCCTCGACGGCCAGCGTGACGCCGCGCGAGCGCACCACCGTCTGCCCTATCCCGTGTTCCGCCAGCCGCCGCGCCAGCGCAAACCCTGCTCGTATCTCCTCCCACTCTCCGGGCGCGGGCTCCCGCGAGGTCAGCGTTCCGACGCCCATCATCCAGGGCGAGAGGAAGGGTCTCTGGTCGAGCACCTCGATCCCCATCCCGGCCAGCGTTGCCAGGACGGTGCCGGCCAGCGCGCCGTCCGACAGCCCCGAGCTGGCCAGGCGCAATCCGGCGTCGTCCGCTCCTCCGTAGGCGTCGAACACCCGCTGCTTCCAGAACTTGCCCACGAATATCGCGGCCTGGACCCGCTCGTCGGCGAGGGTGCGAAGGACCGCCTGGACGTCGGTGATGGTGGACGGCACCACGCGCTCGGCGTGCGCGCCGAGGTCTGACGCCTCGTCGAAGGCGAGGGCGACCACGCGCCACCCCTGACGGGCGGCTTCGGCGGCGGCCCGGCCGGGGAGAACCCCGGCTCCGGCCATCACCGCGAGGCGGCGCTCCACGGGAGATCCTTCGGCCAGGCGATCTCGCCCCGCCCCTCGCGGAACATCCGCTCGATCTCGAGGGCCACGGCCAGGGACCGGAGGTCCTCGGTCTCTGCCAGCTCCACCTGGCCCGACGCCTTCGCGGCGCGGGCGGCCGATATCAGGTGGCGGATCTCCAGCTTGAGAGGGTTGTCCTTGTGGACGAAGAGGCGCTCGACGAAGGACGCCTGCCGGTAACGAATCGACTCGCGGTTGAGGGTGTACTCCTGCGCGGCGCGCCGATGGATCTGGATGTCCTGCTCGGCGTAGTTCAGGACGATGTACGCGTCGGGCTGGGTGATCGACAGCGTGCGGATCTTCTCTTCCGTGGCGCGGCTGGCCGTGATGGTGGCCATGGTCCCGGAGTCGAAGAGGATCTGCACGTTCGCGACGTCGGCCTGGCTCGAGTGGATGGAGCGCCCGAGGGCGTTCATCCGACGGGGCTCGCTGTCCACGAGCCCGAGCACGATGTCGATGTCGTGGATCATCAAGTCCATCACGACCGAGTCGTTCTGCACGCGCGGCACGAAGGGGCCGAGCCGGCGGGACTCGATGAGGACGGGGCTCTCGACGATCTTCCGCAGCTCCTGCACCGCCCCGTTGAAGCGCTCCACGTGGCCCACGTGGAGCACCCGCGCGCGCTGACGCGCCACGCGAAAGAGCTCCTTGGCCTCTTCCAGGGTCGGCGTCATCGGCTTCTCGACGAGCACGTGAACGCCCGCCTCCAGCAGGTCGCGGGTGACCTCGAAGTGGCGCTCGGTGGGGACGGCGACCGTGGCGATGTCGACGAGCCCCGCGAGCTCCTGGTGGGTCGCCACCGCCCGCGTGCCGTACTGGGCCGCGATCTGCTCCGCGCGGTCAACGTCCGCATCGCAGATCCCCACCAGCTCCACGTCCCACAGCTCCGCCAGGGCCAGGATGTGGTACTGGCCCATGTGCCCGGCGCCCACCACTCCGGCGCGCATGCGCCCGCTCTCCGGCACGCTCACCACACGCGCTCCTCGCTCTCCGCGTCCTCGCCCGCTGCCTCCGGTTCGCCGGGCCCCGGCCCCGTTCCACGAACGAGGCCGCGCCGCGAGCCCTCGATGAATTCGACGAGCCTTGCCACCAGCGGATGACTGCCGAGCTCCGCCTTCATCCGGGCGGCCGCGGCGGCGGGGGCGAGGCCCGACCGGTACAGGACCCGGAACGCGGCGCGCACCTGGCGGCGCCCCTCGGCGTCGATCCCGCCGCGGCGCATGCCGATCACGTTCACGGCGCGTGCCGTCGCGGGCGCGCCGTCGGCGATCACAAAGGGCGGCACGTCCTGCGTGACTTTCGAACAGCCGCCGATGTAGGCGTAGGTGCCCACCCGGGTGAAGGGATGGATCCCGGTGAGCCCGCCGATCGTCGCGCGATCCTCGACGATCACGTGTCCGGTCAGGCCGGCGTAGTTGATGATGATCACCTCGTCGCCGACCACGCAATCGTGGGCGACATGGCTCGAGACCATGACCAGGCAGCGGTTCCCGATCCGCGTGTCCCGCCCCTCCTGGGTGGCCCGGTGCACGGTGACGTATTCGCGAATGACGGTATCGTCGCCGACGCTCACGCCCACCGGCAGCCCCTCGCGGTACTTCTGATCCTGGGGTACCCCTCCGATCAGGGCCCCGTGTCCGATGCGGCAGCGCGCGCCCAGCCGGACGCGGCCCTCCAGGACCACATGGGCCCCGACCTCCGAGCCCGGTCCGATCATCACGCGGGGGCCAATGAGGCTGTAGGGGCCGATCACCACTCCGGCAGCGAGGTCCGCTCCCCGATCCACGATGGCCGTGGGATGGATGCGTGCCGCTTCAGCCATCTTGCCCGCCTTCGAGCTCCCGCACCCGCTTCTCGAGTGCTCGAAACCTGCGGAGGAGGTCCGGCAGCAAGGTCTCCGCCGCCCAGATCCGGCGCATCTCGCTCGCGGGCCGGCTCGGTGTACCGCTCCAGATCGCCCCCGCCGGCACCCCGTTCGGCACTCCGGCTTGCGCGGTGAGGACGGCGCCCGCCCCGATGGTGACGTGGTCGGCGACACCCACCTGCCCCGCCAGCACGGCCCGGTTGCCGATCGTGCAAGAGCCCGAAACGCCGACCTGCGCCACCAGGATGACGTCCTCTCCCACATCGCAGTTGTGACCTACCTGGACCAGGTTGTCGATCTTGCTGCCCCGGCGGATCACCGTCTCGCCGAGGGTCGCGCGGTCGATGGTGCTATTGGCGCCGATCTCGACGTCCGCCTCGATGCGCAGTCCCCCCACCTGGGGGATCTTGCGGTGTGCCGTGCCGTCGAAGGCGTAGCCGAAGCCGTCGGCTCCGAGCACCGCGCCTGCCTGGACGACCACCCGGTCGCCGATGACGACGCCGTCCTCTACGACCACGCGCGGATGGAGCACCACATCGTCGCCGAGCACCGCTCCTGTCCCGACGAAGCACAACGACCCCACCCTGCTCCTCGCCCCGACGCGCGCGTCTCGTTCGACGACGGCGCATGCGCCCACGAAAGCGGTCGGATGGACGCTCGCCTCTCCGGCGACCACCGCCGCCGGGTGAATGCCGGACACCGCATGGGGCTCGGGGTGGAAGAGCCGCAGGAGCGCGATCATGGCCGTCTGGGGCGAGTCGACACGGAGGAGCGCCTGGGGCAGGCCCTCGACCTCCCGACCCACGACCACTGCACCCGCCGCGCTCCGGGCGGCGGCACGCGCGTAGCGGGAATTCGCCAGGAAGGAGACATGCTCAGGTCCGGCGACGTCGAGCGGCGCCACTCCGACGATGACGCGCGCCGGGTCCCCTTCGAGGGTGGCGCCGAGCGCCTCGGCGATCCGGCCGAGCGTGAACTGGGCGCCCACGTCGGCCTACTTCTTGGCCTTGCGCATCTCGTCGTCGAAGGCCTTGATCACTTCCTCGGTCACGTCTGCGTCGGGTGCCCCGTAGACGATGCCCGCCTGCCGGCGCTCGATGATGAGGACGTAGCCCTTCTCCTTGCCCACCCTGGTGAAGATCCCCTCCAGCTCTCGCAGGATCTTCGCTCCCATGTTCTGTTCCTTCCGCTGAAGCTCCTTCTCGAGGTCGCCGGCGAGGCGCTGGGCGTCGCGCAGCTTCCGCTCGAGCTGGTCCTGCTTGTCCCGGCGGGCGTCGGCGGAAAGCAGCTGCCCCTTCTTCTCGAGCTCGTCCCGCAGCTTGTCGAGCTCGACCTTGTGGCCGTCGAGCTGCTTCTGCATGCCGACCTTCTCCTTCTCCAGCTGCTCGCGCGCCTGTACTCCAGCCTGCGAGCGCGCGAGAATGCGCTGCAGATCCACGTATCCGATGCGCGTCGCCTGCGGCGCCTGCGCGAGGGCCGGTGTCAGCACCCACGCCAGCGCCACGAGACCGGCCAGCGCCGCCCCCACCACCGTCGCGTCCGTGAAGCGCCCACTCATGCCTTGCTCCTCCTGGCTAGAACGCCGCGCCCATCGAAAACTGGATATTGCCGAACTTCTCTTTGCCCGTCGGGTGCGGGTTGACGCCGTAGTCCACCCGGACGGGTCCGAAGGGCGAATTCCATCGGAGCCCGGGCCCCACCGCATATTTCAGTTTGGTCAGGTCGATCGGATCGTGAACGCTCTGGTCCGGGCCGTAGACATTGCCCACGTCGAAGAACATCGCCGCCCTGAGGTTGAAGGGCAGGGGAATCGTATATTCCAGGTTGCCCAGCACCTGGAAGTTCCCGCCGATTTGCGTGCCCGAGGAATCCTCCGGGGAGATCTGGCGCGCCTTGAAGCTCCGGATGGTGTTGGGCCCGCCGAGGAAGTAGCGCTCGAAGAGCGGCACCGGATTCTTGGACCAGCCGAGCTGGTAGCTGGAGGCCACGCGCCCGCTGAGGATGTGGTCGAACCACAGGGGCTGGTGCTGCGTGATCGAGGCCGAGAGGCGGACGTAGCGATTGTCCCCCGTCCCGATGCCTGCGAAATCGGCCCCGATGGTGGAGAAGTTGCCGCGTGTCGCCTCCGTCAAGCTGTCGCGAGTATCCCGCGTGAGCGCGCCTCCGACCAGGGACGTGATCGTGGTTCCCTTGGCCTGCAGCAGCTCGGTGCTGGCATTGGGGTCGACGCCGCTGACGTTTTCCTGACTGAGCCGGTACAGGGCGCTCCAGCGGGCATAGTCCCCGATGGGGGCGCCGAAGCGGACGTCGCCGCCCAGCGAGTTGATGGTGTAGTTCTGCGTCCCTCCGTTCTGGACCAAGCGCCGGTTGTTGAAGATATCGAAGCCGGCGGCCAGCGGCCGGTCCAGGAACCACGGGTCCGTGAATCCGATGGTTCCCTGCTGTGTCGCCTGGCCGCCGCGTATGCGGAGGAAGAGCTGGTAGCCCTTGCCCAGGAAGTTGTTCTGGGACAGGTCGAGCGTGCCCAGCGCGCCGTCCTGAGAGCTGTACCCGCCGCCGAGCGCGAAGGTGCCGGTGGGCTTCTCCGTGACGTCGATGTTGACGACGATCTTGTCCTTGGAAGAGCCGGGGGCCGTCTTCGTCTCGACCTTCTCGAAATAGTTCAGGTTGGTCAGCTTCTGCTTCGCGCGGGCCAGTTTCTGGGTCGTGAAGAGATCGCCTTCCGCCATGGGCAGCTCGCGGCGGAGGATCTTTTCCTGGCTCCGCGTGTTTCCGGTGATGTTGATGCGCTCGATGAAGACTTCGGGGCCCTCCGACACCTCGAGCGTGACGTTGACCTTTCGGTTCGGCACGTCGAGCGCGATCTGAGGATTGATGTCGGCGGCGGCCCGGCCGATGGTGCCGTACACGTCCGTAATGCCCTTGACGGTCTCCTGCAGCTTGGTCCGCGAATAGACGTCACCGGGCTTGAGCAGGACGCGCCGCCGAAGCTCCTCGACCGGCAGCACCTTGTTGCCGGTGATGTCGATCCCGCCCACCCTGAACTGCGGGCCTTCGACCACCACGATCCTGATGGTGACGCGCGCGTTCGAGCGGTCGACCTGCGTGTCGACCGTTTCCACCCGTGCCTGGATGTAACCGTTGTCGTTGTAGAGCGTGATGATGCGCTCGATGTCCTGGTCGAGTTTCTGCCGCTGCACCGTCCCGCGCAGGATGTAGAACTCACGCTCCTGGGTCAGCATGATGGCCTTGATCTTGTCCGGCTTGAGGCCCTCGGCGCCCTCGATGACGATCTTGTCGATGGTCATTTTGCGGCCCTCGGCGATTCGGAACGTCACGCTGACGTCTCCGTCGGGGAGCTTGGTGACGTCGGGCGTGATACCGGCCTCGAAGTAGCCCTGCTCTTCGTAGACCTCTTTCAGCTTCTCGGCCGCGCGCGTCACCTCGACGGGGTTGTAGACGGCGCCGAGCTTGAAGTCGATCTTCTCCTGGAGCTCTGCCGCATCCAGGCGCTTGTTGCCGCTGAAGGCGATGTCGCGGACGAAGGGACGCTCGGTCACCACGAAGGTGAGCTTGACCCCACCCTCGAAGTCCTCGATCTTCGCCTGGACATCGTCGAAGAACCCCAGCGCGAAGATGGCCCGGATATCGTCGGCGAGACGCGCGGGCACAAAGGGACTGCCGACCTTGGCGGAGGCGCGGCCGAGGATCACCGCCTCCTGGACGCGGCGATTTCCCTGGACCGCGAGCTCCTTGACGATGATCTGCCCGGCGGGGGGGGCTTGGCCGAGGGCGGGGCGCACCGCGCCGCCGCCCACCCAGGACAGGGTCAGGGCAAAAAAAATTGCGAGAGCAAGCCTCCCCCGCGTGGTCATGTTCGTCGGCCGTCCAGTCTTGGACGTGTCGCTCTAGCGTTCTGCCAACGCGAGCCTCGGCTCGGCAATCTGGATCTCGCGGAAGGTGAAATTGCCCGACTCGATATCCACCTCGATCCGCGCGCCTTCCCCGAACTGCCCACGCACGATCGCCTCGGCGAGCGGATCCTCGACGTACTTCTGGATGGTCCGCCGCAGCTGGCGCGCCCCGTAGGTCGGGTCGTACCCTCTCTGGACGAGCAGGTCCATGGCCGCTCCGGTGGGCTCGAGCTGGATGCCTTTGTCCGAGAGCTGCTTGTTGATGCGGTCGATCATGAGCTGCACGATCGCCGTGATGTGCTCCCGCGACAGGGCATGGAACACGATGATGTCGTCGATCCGGTTGATGAACTCCGGTCGGAACGCGCGCTTCAGCTCGTCGAGGACCTTCTCCTTCATCCGCTCGTGGGTCGTCTCGTCCCCTTCGGACAGGAAGCCGGGAGCCGTCCGCTTGCCGATGAAGCTGGTCCCCAGGTTCGAGGTCATGATCAGGATGGTGTTCTTGAAGTCCACGACGTGGCCGACGGAGTCGGTCAGGCGCCCGTCGTCCAGGACCTGGAGGAGCATGTTGAAGACGTCCGGATGAGCCTTCTCGATCTCGTCGAAGAGCACGACCGAATAGGGGCGACGCCTCACCTTCTCGGTGAGGAAGCCGCCCTCTTCGTAGCCGACGTAACCGGGAGGCGCCCCCAGGAGGCGCGACACGGAGAACTTCTCCATGTACTCGGACATGTCCACTCGGATGAGAGCGTTTTCGTCCCCGAAGAGGTACTCGGCCAGCGCGCGGGCCAGCTCCGTCTTGCCCACCCCCGTGGGTCCGAGGAACACGAAGGAGCCCACCGGCCGCCGGCTGTCCTTGAGCCCCGCCCGTGACCTGCGGATCGCCCGGGCCACCGCCATCACCGCGTCTTCCTGCCCGATGATACGTCCGTGCAGGGCGTCCTCCATGCGGGCGAGCTTTGCCGATTCCTTCTCTTCGAGCTTGGACAGGGGAATGCCCGTCCAGCGCGAGACGATGTACTCGATGTCATCCTCGCCGACGGTTTGAGGCCCCTTGCCCTTGCGCTTGTCCCACTCGCGCTTCATCTCGTCGTCGCGCCCGCGGAGCAGCTTCTCCTTCTCCCGGAGCGACGCGGCCTTCTCGAACTCCTGCGCCTCCAGGTACATGTCCTTCTCGCGGACGACGCGCTCGACCTCCTTGCCGATCTCCTTGATCTCGGGCGGCGGGGTGAGCGCCATGAGCCGGGTGCGCGAGGAGGCCTCGTCGATGACGTCGATGGCCTTGTCGGGCAGCTGCCGGTCGGTGATGTAACGATCGGCGAGCTTCACCGCCGCGTCGATCGCCTCATCGGTGATCTTCACCCGATGGTGGGCCTCGTACTTGTGGCGCAGGCCCTTGATGATCTCGATGGACTCCGGCACGGAGGGGGCGCGGACGATGACGGGCTGGAAGCGGCGCTCGAGGGCGCCGTCCTTCTCGATGTACTTGCGGTACTCGTCCAGCGTCGTCGCGCCGATGGTCTGGATCTCGCCTCGCGACAGCGCGGGCTTGAGCATGTTCGAGGCGTCGATCGCACCTTCCGCGGCGCCCGCCCCGATCAGCGTGTGGAGCTCGTCGAGAAACAGCACCACGTTCTCCGACTGGCGGATCTCCTTCATCACGGCCTTCAGCCGCTCCTCGAATTGCCCGCGGTATTTCGTGCCGGCGACGAGGGCGCCAAGGTCGAGCTGCAGGAGCCGCTTCTGCGCCAGCACGTCGGGCACCTCGTGCCCCACGATGCGCTGGGCGAGCCCCTCGACGATGGCCGTCTTGCCGACACCGGGCTCACCGATGAGCACGGGATTGTTCTTGGTGCGCCGCGCGAGGATCTGGATGACCCGCTCGATCTCCGTCTCCCGACCGATCACCGGGTCGAGCTTGCTCTCCCTGGCCAGCTGCGTGAGATCCCGGGCGAACTCGTCGAGGACCGGGGTCTGCGAGCGCTTCTTGGGCCGCGGGTAGTACTGGTCGCCCAGGAGCGCCAGCGTCTCCTGCCGGACCTCGTCGAGGCGCGCGCCGAGGGATTCGAGGATCTTCGCCGCGATCGACTGCCCCTCCTTCATGAGCCCGAGGAGGAGGTGCTCGGTGCCGATGTAGTTGTGGCCGAGCTGGCGGGCCTCTTCGATGCTGAGCTCGAGGACCCGTTTCGCCTGGGGCGTGAAGGGCACCTCGCCGAAGGTCAGGGTCTTGGGGAAGCCGGCCAACGCCCGCTCCACCTCCGCCTTGACCGTCTCGAGCCTGAGGCCGAGCCGCTGGAGGACGGCGGTCGCGATACCCTCGCCGTCCCGGATGAGTCCCAGCAGGATGTGCTCCGTGCCTACGAAATCGTGACGGAAGCGCCCCGCCTCTTCCCTCGCCAGGATGATGACCCGCCGCGCTCTCTCCGTAAATCTCTCGAACACTTGGAGCCCTCGCAACTTCGGGTTTGCTGCTCCAGGGGGTTTGCTGCTCCAAAGGGGGTTCGCTGCTCCAAGGGGTTCGCTTCCCCAAAGAGTTAGAACGGCCCCTAAGCCCCACCCCCGCCTGACAAAAGTATACCCCTCAAGTCCACGGTCGGCCCAGCGTTTTCTTCGTTCCGGCTCCTCGGAAGAAGTCTAAGTGTCCGGATTCGATGACACGCGGGAAAGGCCTCGGCGACGCTCAGGACCAGGCGATCGCCCGACCTTCCACGAGCCGGTATCCGTGATCTGCCTTGCGCGCCAGATCGTGGTTGTGCGTGGCTATGACGAAGGCCAGCCCTCGCTCCGCCTGCAGCTTCAGGAAAAGCTCCCAGATCACCTCGCTCGTCTTGGGGTCGAGGTTACCCGTGGGCTCGTCGGCCAGGACCAGCCGCGGCTCGGCGACGAGCGCCCGGGCGATGGCAACCCGCTGCTGCTCCCCGCCCGACAGTTCGCCCGGCCGGTGGGCGAGTCGGTCGCCCAACCCGACCTCGTGCAGAGCGGCCGCTCCGCGCTCGCGGGCCTGTGGGGTCGGGAGACGCTGGAGCAGGGCCGGCATCATCGCGTTCTCGAGAGCGGTCATCTCGCCGAGCAGGTTGTAGAACTGGAAGATGAACGCGATCTCGGTGCGCCGGAGGCGTGCCAGTGCGCTTTCGGAGCGGGCGTACATGTCCTCACCCGCGAAGAGCACCTGTCCGGCCGTGGGGCGATCGAGCCCACCGAGCAGATGGAGCAGCGTCGACTTGCCGACGCCCGAGGCCCCGATCAGCGCCACGCTCTCCCCCGCGCCCACCGCCAGGGTGACCCCCCGCAGCACGCGCACCGTCTCGGGGCCGACGCGGTATTCCCTTTCCAGCTCGCGCGCCGCGACCAGGACCTCACTCATATCGGAGCACCTCGACCGGATCGAGCCGCGAAGCCCGGCGCGCCGGGGACAAAGTCGCCAGAAACGAGATCAGCAGCGTCGCGCTCGTGACCAGGGCGAAGTCGAGCCCGGTGAGCTTCATGGGAAGGTAGTCGATCTGATACACGTCACCGGCCAGCCGGATGATCTTGTAGGTGTTCTGGACCCAGATCAAACCCAGGCCGCAGAGGCTGCCCGCCGCCGTGCCGACGAGGCCGATCACCATCCCCGTAGCCAGGAAGACGCTTCCGATGCTCCGCGCGCTCGCGCCCATGGCCTTGAGGATGCCGATCTCCTTGCGCTTCTCCGCCACGAGCAGGACCAGGTGGCCGATGATGGCGAAGCCGGCGACCAGCACGATGATCGTGACGATGACGAAGAGCGCCAGCTTTTCGAGCTGGAGCGCCGCGAAGAGGTTGCGGTTCATCCCCATCCAGTCGCGGATCCAGAGTCCCGGCCCGACGGCCGCGGAGATGCGCTGCCCGATCGTCTTGGCGTCGAAGGGATCGTCCAGCTTCACCTCCACCCCCGAGGCCCGGTCGCCGAGCGCGGCGAATTCCTGAGCGGCCGCGATCCCGGTGTACGCGATCGAGGCGTCGTACTCGTACAGCCCCACCTCGACATAGCCCGCCACCTCGAATCGCCGCATCCGGGGAACGAGGCCGACGGCCGTCATGGCGCTCTGGGGCGAGATCACGGTCACGTAGTCGCCGGGCACCACGCCGAGTGTCCTCGCCAGCTCCCGGCCGAGGAGGACAGCGGGCTCGCCGGAAGCGCGCAGCAGAGGGTCGAGGCTTCCTGTCTTCACTTCCGACGCGATTTGCGCGCGGACGCCGGGAGAGGCGAGATCGACGCCCCGCAAGAGCGCGCCGGTCGCCCCCCGCCCCTGCCCCGTGAAGAGCGCCTGTTGGACCACGAAGGGCGTGGCTGAGTGGACACCGCGTATGGCGCGCACCCGGGCGGCGACCTCCGAAGCATTGGATACCCCGCGGCCGCCCGGGTCGAGGACCAGGATGTGCGGGTTCGCGGCGATCAACCTGTCCTTGATGCCGTCCTGGAATCCGGTCATCACGGCCAGGACCACGATGAGGGCCGTGACGCCCAGGAAGACTCCGCCCACGCCTATCCAGACGAAGAGCGAGAGATTGGCGCGCTGGCCGCGCGCGCGGAGGTAGCGGAGCGCCAGGAATAGCTCGAAGGGTAGACCGCGCCCGGCCATCAGGCTTCCCCGTCTTCGTCGTCGCCCACTGGCTCTTCGCCCGCCGGCTGACCGGCCGCGCGGCGCTCGGGACGCAGGTGCGGGAACAGGATCACGTCGCGGATGGACGCGGAGTCCGTGAAGAGCATGGCCAGCCGGTCGACACCGATCCCCTCGCCCGCGGTCGGCGGCATTCCGTACTCGAGAGCGCGCACGAAGTCCTCGTCCATCCAGTGCGCCTCTTCATCACCTCGCTCGCGCTCCCGCGCCTGCTCTTCGAAGCGGCGGCGCTGGTCCAGCGGGTCGTTGAGCTCCGTGTAGGCGTTGGCGATCTCCCGCCGGCAGACGAAGAGCTCGAAGCGATCCACCAGCCTCGGGTCGGCGTCTTTTCGCTTGGAGAGCGGGGACAGCTCGATCGGGAAGTCCGTGATGAACGTGGGCTGGACCAGGGCCGGCTCGACGAGGGTGTCGAAGACGTCTTTCCAGAGGCCGACGGCGCCGCCGCCCGGCCTGGGCTCGGGCACTCCCGCGGCCACTGCCGCCTTTCGCAGGACCGCTTCATCGGTCTCGGGGCCGACGGCGCTCCCGACGGCGGTGGAAATCGCCTCGAAGAATGGCAGCCGTGGCCACGGCCCGGCGAGGTTGACCTCTTCGCCCTGGTACCGGAGGGTGGTCGCGCCCAGTATCTCGCGCGCCAGGTGAGCGAACATCTCCTCGGTCAGGACCATGAGGTCCGCGTAGTCCGCGTAGGCCTGGTAGAACTCGAGCATGGTGAACTCGGGGTTGTGCTGCGTCGAGATTCCCTCGTTGCGGAAGCTCCGGTTGATCTCGTAGACGCGGTCGAGCCCCCCGACCACCAGCCGCTTGAGGTACAGCTCCGGCGCGATGCGCAGGTAGAGCTGCATGTCGAGGGCGTTGTGGTGGGTCACGAATGGCTTGGCCGCCGCGCCGCCGGGAATCGGCTGCATCATCGGGGTCTCGACCTCGAGAAAGCCGCGCGCGTCCAGAAAAGCGCGCATCTCGCGGATCAACCGGCTCTTGAGCGCGAACGTCTCGCGCACCTGCGGGTTCATCACGAGATCAACGTAGCGCCGGCGGTACCGCGTCTCCACGTCCTTGAGCCCGTGCCACTTCTCCGGGAGGGGCCGGAGCGACTTGGCGAGGAACTCGAAGCTGCGGACGGCCACCGTCAGCTCGCCCGTTCGCGTCCGGAAGAGCTCGCCGGTCACGCCGATGAAGTCCCCGACGTCGAGGTCGGTAAAGAGCGCGTAGCCCTCTCCCAGACCGTCCGCGCGGGCGTAGAGCTGTATCTGCCCGGACTGGTCGCGGAGATGCGCGAAGCAGGTCTTGCCGTGGTGCCGGAGCGCGACCACCCGCCCCGCCACGGCCACCGGGCCGGCCTGCTTGAGCTCGTCCTCTCCCGCGGCGTGACAGCGACGGCCGAGCTCGCCCGCCCAGTGCGTGACCGGGAAGCGGTGTCCGAAGGGGTCGACGCCCCTGGCCCGCAGCGCCTCCAGCTTCTCGAGGCGCCGCCGGATGAGGTCGTTCGCCTCGGGCCGGGGCACCGGCGGCGGGGAAGTCACGCTAGGCCGGCTTCCCGGCGGCAAGGTATGCCTCGATGAATGGATCGATCTCGCCGTCCATGACGGCGTCCACCTTGCCGACCTCGACCCCGGTCCGGTGGTCCTTGATGATCTGGTACGGGTGGAAGGTGTAGGTCCGTATCTGGCTGCCGAAGGCGCTGTCCTTCTTCTCGCCCGTCAGCTCGGCCAGCTCCTCGCGCTGCTTCTTCTCGTAGATCTGGTACAGCCGCGCCTTGAGCACCCGCATCGCCGTGTCGCGGTTGCGGAGCTGGGAGCGCTCGTTCTGGCAGGCGACCACGATGCCCGACGGCAGGTGCGTGATGCGGACGGCCGAGTCGGCGGTGTTGACTCCCTGCCCGCCCGGACCCGAGGAGCGGTACACGTCCACGCGGATGTCCTCGTCCTTCACCACGACCTCGACGTCTTCCACCTCGGGGATGAGGGACACGGAGGCGAACGACGTGTGGCGCCGCTTCGAGGCGTCGAAGGGAGAGATCCGGATGAGCCGGTGCACGCCGATCTCGCTCTTGAGGTAACCGTACGCGTACTCTCCGGAGACCTCGATGGTCGCGGACTTGATGCCCGCTTCTTCGCCCGGCAGCAGATCCACCACTTCGGCTTTGAAGCCCGCCCGCTCCGCCCACCGCAGGTACATGCGCATGAGCATCTGCGCCCAGTCCTGCGATTCCGTGCCGCCCGCGCCCGGGTGAATCGAGAGAATGGCGTTTTTCCGATCCTGGGGCCCGGAGAGGACGACCTTGACCGAGAAGGCCTCGAG
>JBKPBU010000030.1:0-3044 GCA_046727015.1 Candidatus Methylomirabilota bacterium
GTCATGGA
Source organism: Candidatus Methylomirabilota bacterium (assembly GCA_046727015.1). GTDB lineage: Bacteria > Methylomirabilota > Methylomirabilia > Rokubacteriales > CSP1-6 > AR37. Next base: position 9 of record JBKPBU010000030.1, read on the forward strand.
CCGGCTGGGCCTGGGCTACGAGGCGCTCTCGGCCGTCAACCCAAGGCTCATCTACTGCGCGGTCTCGGGCTTCGGCCGCACGGGGCCGGAGCGGACGACGGCCGCCTTCGACGGCAAGCTCCAGGCGATGTCCGGGATCATGTCCATCACGGGCGAGCCTGAGCGCGGCCCGACGCGCGCGGGGTTCGCGATCTGCGATACGATCGGCGGCATGACGGCGGCGCTCGCCGTCTCGAGCGCGCTGTATCAGCGCACGCACACCGGGCGCGGCCAGCTCGTGGACGTCGCGATGCTCGACGCGGCCCTCGCCTTCCTCGCCGGCCCCGTCTCCGAGTACACCGTGGCGGGCGTGGAGCAGCGCCAGATCGGCAACGGGTCCGTGAGCAGAAAGCCCACGGCGAGCCGGTTCCGGGCGCGCGGTGGCTACCTCGTCCTGTCTGTGCTCACCGAGAAGCAATTTGTGAGCCTGATGCGCGCGCTCGGGCGCGCCGACGCCCTCGACGATCCGCGCTTCAAGGACTGGCCCGCCCGCACCGAGAACGAGCCGGCGCTGCGCGAGATCATCGAGACCGCGCTGGCGAGCGACACCCCCCGGAGCTGGGAGGCGCGGCTGACGGCCGCCGACGTGCCGTGCGGCTCCATCTGGACGATCGACGAGATCGTCGGTCACCCGCAGCTCGAGCACCGCGACGTGCTCCAGACGATCGACACCCGCTACGGCCCGATGCGACTCGTCGGCGCCGGGTTCCGGCTGGAGCATGGCAGCCCGGGCCTCGATCGGGAGCCGCCGACGCTCGGCGAGCACACCGACGAAATCCTGAAGGAAGCGGGCTACGGCAAGGAAGAGATCGCGCGGCTCCGGCGCGAGGCGGTCATCTGAGGGCCGCCGCCTAGTTCAGCTTCGACATCTCGGCCACCGCCGTCCGGAGATTGGCTCGCGCGCCATTGAGATGAGGATGCACGGCGAGCGTGCGGCGGAAGAGCCGGGCGGCCTCGTGGAACTGCCCCAGCATCAGATGGCAGAGTCCCTGGCCCGAGAGCGCGCCGAAATGATTCGGATTGCGCGCGAGGGTTTCCCCGCAGTCCGCGATGGCGCCAGCGTAGTCCTCGGCGAGATAGCGGACGGTCGCGCGCTTGTTCCACCCTTCGGCGAACGCGGGCGCTTCCCCGATGAGGCGCGTGAATGTCGCTTCCGCGGCCACCAGGTCCTGGCGCTCCATCGCCTCGATGCCGTCACGCAGGAGGCCGTCGAGCCGCGGATCGCCCGATCGATGCCACATGTGCCAGAGGGCGTCCGCGGCGCGCTCCGCCTCGGCCGCGTCGTCGCCGCGGAGCGCCGCCAGCGCTTCGGTCTCGGTCATTCAGGCCACCGACCGGCTACCCGCGCGGCTTGACCCAGGTCTCGGACCACGCGAGCGTGGCGCTGCTGCCCTGGCGGTCTCCGCGCATCTCAGCCCAGGCGCTTCCGGTGGCGACCTTCCCGTTGATCTCGATCTGGGCGCCGCGGGCGGGGAAGAAGGTGCTGAACACGCCGATGGGCCGGTCGTTGAAGCCGGGAGGGGCGTTGAGCACGAAGGGCTCGATGCAGTCGTACCAGGAGAGCACGATCCGCGTGTCGGCGGCCGTGGCCGTCTCGGTGGCGGTGGACCAGGGGCCGCCGCGGCGCTCGAAGCGGGCGGTGGCCACGGGCATGGCCGTGTCGGCGAATGCGGGGAAGAGCAGGGTTTCGATGGTGGACTGCAGCCAGCGCGCCACCGCGATATTGTCGCTGTAGATGCGGGTGCGGCTGTCCGTGAGCGTGCTCTGGATGAAGAGCGCGTGGCCCGCGCCCGCCGGGCACCACAGCACGCGCCAGTGGCTCACGCGGTCCGTCATGGTCTTGCCCCCGTCGGGGCTCAGCCGGATGAAGGAGTTCTCGCCGGTCATCAGGACGGCGTTCGGGTCGACAGGTGGCGGCATCGGTGGTCTCCCTTTCGAGTTTTGTGTGCGCGGCCGAGGCGCCGCGCGGTACATTCAACCCCCGACAGAAGATACGGGCGAAGCCCGCTGGGAGCAAGGGGCGGCCCATGCCGCGCACCCACCACAGGAGACCGCGATGAGCACGCGCTATTTGCACCTGGTCCGCATGGACGTGGCCCATGATCACGAGAAGACCTTCAACGACATCTATGACCACGAGCACGTCCCCGCGCTCCTGGGCGTCCCCGGTGTCGTCAAGGCCACTCGACACCGGAATTCGTCTCCCACCGATCCCCGATACATCGCCGCCTACGAGATCGAGAGTCCCGCCGTCCTCCAGAGCCCGGAGTGGAAAGTGGCCGCCGAGTCCGGCCGCTGGCCCAAGGAGGTGCGGCCCCACACGATGAACCGCCACATCGCGACGTACGAATGGGTGGGAAGTAACGCGGCGCTGACCTACCGGACGCCATACATCTTCTGGGTCCTGATGGACGTGGAGCGCCACAAGGAAGATCTCTTCAACGAGCTCTACGACAGCGAGCACGTCCCGCTGCTCCTGAAGCTGCCGGGATGCGTCAACGTCGCGCGGTACCGGACCGACGCCCCGGGCGAGCAGCGCTACCTGGCTGTGTACGAAGTCGAGCGGACCGAGCTGCCCATGTCGAAGACGTGGAACGATACGTCGGACATCGGCCGGTGGAAGCCCGAAGTGCGCCCCTACACCTACAACAAGCGCTACATCGTCAGCGAGCCCATCTGATGCCGACGGACATCGCGCTCACCGGGCTCGCCATGCCCCTCGGCGAGTTCCCCGAGATCGCCCGCGAGGCGGAGTCCCGCGGCTACCGTGCCGCCTGGGTGGGCGAGGCCTCGGGCGCGGATGCGATCGTGCTCTCGACCCTCGTCGCCACCCATACCTCGACGATCCGGATCGCCAACGGGGTCATCCCGGTCCAGACCCGCACGCCCGTCGTGTACGGGCAGGCGGTGGCGACGCTCGCGCACCTGTCGAACGGCAGGTTCGCGCTCGGGCTCGGCGTGTCGAGCGAGATCATCGTCGGCCAGTGGCACGGCCTG
>JBKPBU010000031.1:0-5951 GCA_046727015.1 Candidatus Methylomirabilota bacterium
TGGGCCGCCTGCCGCGTCGCCGAAGCACTCCCGTCGGACCGGGTGGTGGTGACGGTGCTGTGCGATACTGGCGAGCGCTATCTCAGCGTGTCGTTCTAGCGATGCAAGGAGAAGGGCCATGAGCATTGACGTCTACATCCCGACGCCGTTTCGCCGCGCCACGAACAACAAGGACCGCGTGTCCGTCGATGCGCGCGATGTCCGCGGACTGCTCGACGAGCTCGAGGGGCGCTTCAGCGGCCTCAAAGGCCTCGTGCGAAACGAGGCCGGCGAGATCCACGATCACGTCAACGTCTACGTGAACAACGAGGGCATCGAGTCGCTGCAGGGACTTCAGACATCCCTCAAGGACGGTGACGAGGTCTCGATTATTCCTGCCCTCGCCGGGGGCGGGCCAGCCCTCGCCGGGGGCGGGCCAGCCCTCACAGGGGGCTGATCCGGGCACGATGATCCTGACGCCGGAGGAGTACGCGAGGATCCAGGCCCAGGCGATCGCCGAGTATCCGTCCGAGTGCTGCGGGGTCGTGATGGCGCGGCCGAGCACGACACCCGAGCGACTGCTCCTCGCATGCCGCAATATCCAGGACGAGCTGCACTCCAAGGACCCGAAGCGGCATCCTCGCGACGCGCGGACGGCCTACTACATCGATCCGCGGGATCTGATCGCGATGGGGCGCCGCGAGGCGGAGGGTTTCAAGGTCTTGACCATCTACCACTCGCACATCGATGCGGGCGCCTATTTCTCACCCACCGACAAGCACAACGCCCTCATCAACGGCGAGCCCTCCTATCCCGACGCGTCCTACGTGGTCCTGTCGGTGGCGGAGCGGCGGGTGGCGGAGGTGGCGGTGTACCGCTGGGACGCGGCGCTCCGCGACTTCGTCAGCATCGATGGATGGAAACCTGGGGGATGAAAACCCGGGGGATGAAAACCTCGGGGATGAAAGCCCGGAGGACGAAGCACATTGCCCGCGAATGATCCGGGCCCGGTGACCACCCAGGGCTCCGACGCGCTCTTCGCCAGGGCCCAGCGGGTGATCCCCGGCGGCGTGAACAGTCCCGTGCGCGCCTTTCGCGGGGTGGGCGGCCGCCCGTTCTTCGTCGCGCGCGCCGAAGGCTGCCGCATCACGGACGTCGACGGCCGCACGTACATCGATTTCCTGGGCTCTTGGGGGCCACTGATCCTGGGTCACGCCGCTCCCATGCTGATCGAGGCGGTCGGAGACGCGCTCCGGCGCGGGACGAGCTACGGTGCTCCCACGGCGGCCGAGGTGGAGATGGCGGAGCTCATCTCGCGAGCCATCCCATCCATGGAAATGTCGCGTCTCGTCTCCTCGGGCACCGAGGCGGCGATGAGCGCCATCCGGCTGGCGCGAGGTGCCACGGGGCGTGAAGCCATCGTCAAGTTCGAGGGGTGCTACCACGGTCACGCCGACAGCCTGCTCGTCAAGGCGGGCTCGGGTGGCGCGACCTTCGGCCTGCCCGATAGCCTGGGCGTTCCCGCGGCCTTGGCGGCATTGACCGCGACCGTGCCGTTCAACGACCTTCCCGCCGTCGAGCGCCTCATGGCCGCGCGGGGACGGGAGGTGGCCGCCATCATCGTCGAGCCCGTCGCCGGCAACATGGGCGTCGTGCCGCCGGCGCCCGGCTTCCTCCAGGGGTTGAGAGGCCTCTGCGACAGGCACGGAGCGCTGCTGATCTTCGACGAAGTGATCACGGGCTTTCGCGTCGCCTACGGCGGGGCTCAGGCCCTCTACGGCGTGCGCCCGGATCTCACGTGCCTCGGCAAGATCATCGGCGGCGGCCTCCCGGTGGGCGCCTACGGTGGAGCGCGGGCGATCATGGAGCGCGTCGCGCCCCTTGGCGGCGTCTACCAGGCGGGCACGCTGTCGGGCAATCCGCTCGCGGTGGCGGCGGGGCTCGCGGCGCTGCGCGCGCTCGCGAGCCCGAAAGTCTATGCGCGCCTCGAGGAATCCGGGGCGCGGCTCGAGGCTGGCCTCGTGGGCGGAGCCAAGGCTGCCGGCCTGCCGCTCACCGTCAACCGCGTGGGCTCCATGCTCACCGCGTTCTTCACCGACTCGCCGGTCACCGACTATGCCTCGGCCAAGCGCTCGGACACCGCGCGCTACGGCCGCTTCTTCCACGCCATGCTCGATGGTGGCGTGTTCCTCGCGGCTTCGCAGTTCGAGGCGACTTTCGTGGGGCTGGCTCACGGCGCCTCCGACCTCGACGAGGCAGAGCGGGTCGCCCGCCAGGCTTTCGAGCGGGCCCGCTGACCCCGATGTACCCAAGACCGCCAGATCGCTATTGACCTCTGTTTTTTCGCGTGATACGGTTCACAAGGCCGCGAGCCCGGAGCACCGCCGTTCCGCCTGCCGGCCGCCTTGGATGCGCGTTTTGGGACGGCAGGTGTCGGGATCTCACGTCTTGCGCGCGATGCCGCGCGAGGAGCGAACGAGCGTAGATGGCCGGTGAGCTTGCTGTTCCCGCCCGATCGCACGTGCCTCAATCGCCTGGCCGCACCGCCGATCTCATCCCGCTGTCAGGAATCCATGAGAAGTCGTCAGGAATCCATGAGAAGTCGAATGAGCGGGGGAGAGGCAAATGAGCGGCATTGACCGCCGGTCCTTCTTCAAGATCGTCGCCACCTCGGGCGCGGCGGTTGCCGCCTCCGGCTGCGGGCAGGACGTCAACGAGCTGATCGGGCGAGTGCCGGAAAAGCTCATTCCTTACGTTGTTCCGCCGGAAGGGATCGTTCCCGGCGTGGCGGCGTACTTCTCCACGGTGTGCCGCGAGTGCCCGGCGGGGTGCGGCCTCGTGGCCAAGAACCGCGACGGCCGCGTCATCAAGCTCGAGGGCAACCCCGACCACCCCGTCAACGCGGGAGCCTTGTGCATTCGCGGGCAGGCGGCGCTCCAGGGCCTCTACCATCCTGACCGGTACCGGAGCCCGCTCACGGGCGGCAAGGCCGTCGCGTGGGACGAGGCGGAGAAGCAGCTCGCCGACAAGCTGGGCGCGCTGGTCAAAGGACGGCAGGGGAGCCGGATCGCCCTCGTGAGCGGGCTGGAGACGGGCAGCCTCGGGCGGCTGATGGACGAGTGGACGAAGGCCCTGGGCGCGCGCCCGCGCATCGCATACGAGCCGCTGGGCTACGAAGCGCTGCGCGCGGCCAACCGCGCGACGTTTGGCCGCGATGCCATCCCGCACTACGCCATCGAGGACACGGGGTATCTCCTGTCCTTTGGCGCCGACTTCCTCGAGACCTGGCTCAATCCGGTCGCCTATGCGGGCGCCTTCGTGCGCATGCACGCGCTCGGGCGCGGGCGGGCCGGCACGTTCGTCGCCGTCGAGCCGCGCCAGTCCATGACGGCCGCCAACGCGGATGAGTGGCTGCGCAGCGCTCCGGGCACCGAAGGCGTCGTCGCGCTCGCGATGCTCAAGGTCATCGTGGACGAGGGGCTGCACGCGAAGGAGGCCGACGCGGGGACGCTTCGCGCGGCCGTGAAGAGTGTCGATCTCGCCCGGGCGGCCGAGACTTCGGGCGTATCCGCCGAGTCGATCAAGCGTGTCGCCCACGATTTCGCGGGGGCAAAGGCCGCGCTGGCCGTGGGTGGCGGCGTGGCGGCGGCGGGGCCGGAGGCGACCAACACCCTCATTGCCGTGAACCTGCTCAACATCGCCGTCGGCGCCGTCGGGAAGACCGTCCGCTTCGGCGCCGATTCCGCGCTCGGCAAGGCGAGCCCCTACAGCGAGATGGTCAAGCTCGCGAAGGCCATGGCAGGCGGCGAGATCGAAGTCTTGATCCTGGGCGACGTCAACCCGGTCTACGGCATGCCGCCCAAGTCGGGGTTCGCCGAGGCCCTCGCAAAAGTCCCGCTGGTGGTGAGCCTCGCGAGCCGTCCCACCGACACCTCGGCCAAGGCCGCCCTCGTGCTTCCGTCGCTGCACCCGCTCGAGTCGTGGGGCGACTACGCTCCGCGGGACGGCGTCATCGGGCTCATGCAGCCGACCATGGGGCCGGTCGTCATCGACGGCAAGCCCGTCGACGGCAGGGCCACCGGCGACATCCTGCTCTCTGTCGGACGCCAGGCCCTCGGATCAGGGGAGGGCAAGGGCCCGCTCAAGTGGGCGAGCTTCCAGGACTACGTCAGGGAGCAGTGGCAGGGCTTCGGACGCGAGTACGGCGCGGGCAAGACGGTGACGGATTTCTGGGAAGAATCGCTCAGGCGCGGCGGCGCGTGGCGGGCCCCCGCCGCGGCGACCGGTGGCGGTGCCGGTGTCAAAATGGATGCGAGCCGCCTCGGCCTCGAGCCGGCCAAGCTCGAGGGCGACGGCACCCACGCGCTCATCGTGTATCCCTCGCTGCGCTTCTACGATGGACGCAGCGCCGACCAGCCGTGGCTGCAGGAAGCGCCCGACACCATGACGCAGATCGCCTGGGACGGATGGGTCGAAGTGCCCGGGGAGACCGCGAGCCGGCTCGGGCTGTCGCGCGGCGACATCGTCAAGCTGACCTCGCCCCACGGCAGCATCGAGCTGCCGGCCTGGCCGTCCAAGACGCTGCACCCGGGAGCGGTGGCCGTCGCCATGGGGCAGGGCCACGAGTTCCCCGGCAACTACGCCAAGGGCGGCAGGGTCCGCAGCGACGTCGCTGGCACGGTGGTTCTCAACGCGGGCGCCAACCCGATTCGCCTCCTGGGCGGCGCTCCCGAGGCCGCGTCGGGCGGGCTGCCGCATCTGGCTGTCAAGGTCTCGCTCGTCAAGACGGGCGCGCGCCGGCCGCTCGCCATTCCCCAGGCGACCTTCGACGACGAGAACCGGGGCATCGCCGACATCGTGGGGCTCGCGGCCGCGCGCGAGATGGAGCTACGTGGCAAGCCGCCCGAGGACGCGAGCCATCCGAGCATGTATCCCGAGGTCAGGTACCCCGACTACCGATGGGGCATGGCGGTGGATCTCGATGCCTGCACGGGCTGCCAGGCCTGCGTGGTCGCCTGCTCGGCGGAGAACAACGTGCCGGTGGTGGGCAAGCCGCAGGTCGCCTACGGCCGAACCCAGCAATGGATCCGGATCGAGCGGTGGGAGAAGGGCGAGAGCGGCAAGGTCAACGTCTTCCTGCCGATGTTCTGCCAGCACTGCGAGGTCGCGCCGTGCGAGCCGGTCTGCCCCGTCTACGCCGCGTACCACACCAAAGAGGGACTCAACGCGCAGGTCTACAACCGGTGCGTCGGCACCCGCTACTGCGGCAACAACTGCCCGTACCACGTGCGCCGCTTCAACTGGTTCAACTACACCTGGACCGCGCCGCTCGATTTCCAGCTCAACCCTGACGTGACGGTGCGCCAGCTGGGCGTGATGGAGAAGTGCACGATGTGCCTCCAGCGCATCGAGAAGGGCAAGGACGAGGCGCGCGAGGCGGGGCGCAAGGTCAGGGACGGCGACGTCCAAACCGCCTGCCAGCAGACCTGCCCGACCCAGGCCATCACCTTCGGCAACCTCAAGGAGGGCGGAACGCGAGTCTCCAAGCTTTCCGCAAATCCCCGGAGCTACCACGTGCTGCACGAGCTCGGGACGCGGCCCTCGGTGACCTATCTCGCTCGCGTGGTCCGCCAGGAGCCGGCGGGACACGGGGCTCCCAAGGAGCACAAGTCATGAGCGTGGCGACTCCGCCCGGCCAGCCGACCTGGGCGGACGTCAACCGCGACGTCGGCAGGACCGTGGGGATGCCGGGGGAGACCTACTTCGCGTGGATGTGCCTCGTGGCCCTCACCCTCGGGTGCGGCGTGGCGGCCTGGGCCTTCCAGATCTACACGGGCATGGGCGCGGCGGGCAAGCGGACGCCGCAGATGTGGGCGATGTACATCACGACCTTCGTGTTCTGGATCGGCATCGGGCACGCCGGCACCCTGATCTCGGCGATCCTGTACCTGTTCCGGGCGAAATGGCGCACG
>JBKPBU010000032.1:0-1436 GCA_046727015.1 Candidatus Methylomirabilota bacterium
ACACGCCCGTGATCGCGGTGCCCAAGACCATGGACAACGACGTGCGCGACACGGAGTACTGCATCGGCTTCTCCACCGCCGTCACCCGCGCCATCGACGCCATCGAGCGGCAGCGAACGACGGTGGGATCGCACGAGCGCATCGGCATCTTCCGCGTGTTCGGCCGCGACGCCGGGCACACCGCGCTCTACACGGCCTACGTGACCTCGCTCCGCTGCTGCATCCCGGAGTACCACGTCAACCTGCAGAAGCTCATCGATCTCCTCATGGCCGACAAGCGCAACAACCCGAGCAACTACGCGCTGGTCATCCTCTCCGAGGGCGCAGAGTGGGAAGGCTACGCCCTCAAGGAGTACGGCGAGCCGGACGCCTACGGGCATCGCAAGCGGATGAGCGTCGCGGAGGATCTGAGCGCCGAGATCAAGGCGGCCACCGGCGAGGAGACGGTGGTGAGCGATCTCACCTACGAGCTTCGGTCCGGCAGCCCGGATTTCGTGGACCGCATGGTCGCCATCACCTTCGCGGGGATGGCCATGGACGCCATCCAGGAGGGCAAGCAGGGGTTGATGACGGCGGTGAGCCACGGCCGATTCGCGCTGAAGCCGATTCCCGACCCGGCGCTGGGACCGCGCCGCGTCGACGTCTCCACCATGTACAACGTCGAGCGCTACCGCCCCACCTACGTGGGCAAGCTGGGGCTACCCATCTTCCTCACGCAGGCGTGAGGGAAGACACTGCGAAGACGCGGGACGAGCCCTCGGTGACCCGGGAGATTCAGGATCGGAGACCGGCGGCGCGCAGGCGCGGGAACACAACGTCGCGAAAGGCGGCGATCTCGCGCCGGGGCAGCGCGAACGTCTCGAGCGCCATGACGTAGAGGTTCCGCACGCCGAGTTTCGTCGCCTCGGCGATCCGGCCGGCGCAGTCGTCCGGCGTCCCGATGAGACCGTAGGCGTCGCAGAGCTGGGCGACGACGTCGTCAGGAACGAACGACGTCGCCGCGATGGCCGCCTCCCAGTCGTGGGCGTGCGAAAGATCGGGATAGATCCGATGGACAGCGTCGGGAATCTCGAGCTTCGGGAGCTGGATCCCGGCCGGCTCGATCCAGTAGCCGCCCCAGCGAAGAACGCCCCAGTGCACGACGGTGGGCCGTGCCATCCGGCGCGCCTCGGCGGTCGTCGCCGCCATTCCGGTCCGCACCGCCCAGATGATCTCGAGGTCGGCGAGCCGGCGGCCCGCCCGCTTCGCGCCGCGCTCGAGATAGCCGAGCGCCGTTTCGACGATGCCCCGGTTGAAGCCGACCAGCAGCAGGACGCCGTCGGCAATTTCGCCGGCCAGCTGGATTGCCTTCGGACCCGAGGCGGCCATGATGATGGGGATCCGGCGTTTGGCCGCGTAGCCGAGCCGTCCCGGCGTGCCCGCGAAATCCACGCTCT
>JBKPBU010000033.1:0-2882 GCA_046727015.1 Candidatus Methylomirabilota bacterium
GCTCTCGGCCGTCAAGGTGGGCAACACGCTCAAGTGGTCCCCGGGCGCCGTGATCCGCGCGAAGCACGAGGGCGTCGGGCTGTCCGCGATGTGGTTCCGCTCGGCGGAGCGCCAGGGCGTCGAGATCCGGTACGACAGCGCGGTGGTGCGCCTCCTCCAGGACAAGACGGGCCGCGTCACGGGCGTCATCGTCCAGGGACCCGACGGCTTCGGGGAGCTGTCGGCGAAGGCGGTGGTGCTCGGCTGCGGCGGCTTCGAGGCGAACCCCGAGTGGCGCGCGCGCTATCTCGGAAGACCCTGGGACCACGCCAAGGTGCGCGGCACGCGTTACAACACGGGCGACGGCCTGCGCATGGCCATGGAGCTGGGCGCCCTGCCCCACGGCCAGTGGACGGGCTGCCACTCCACGCCCATCGACGCCGATGCCCCACCCCACGGCGACCGGAAGCTCACCGACAAGACCAACCGGTTGTCGTATCCCTACGGCGTCCTCGTCAACGCGCGCGGCCTCCGCTTCTTCGACGAGGGCGAGGACTTCCAGTTCTACACGTACGCGAAGCTGGGCGGCATCATCCTCAACGAGCCCGGCGGCATCGGCTGGCAGATCTTCGACGCCAAGGTGCAGCATCTCCTGGAGGGCCGATACAAGACGGGGAACCCGGTCACGGCGGACTCGCTCGATGCACTCGTGGACAAGCTCAACCTCGACCGGGAGGCCTGCCGCCGGACGCTCGAGGCCTACAACGCCGCGGTGAGCGAAGGCCGCTTCGATCCCACCGTGCGCGACGGCGTGGCCACCCGCGGCCTCGCCCCCGCCAAGAGCAACTGGGCCCAGCGGCTCGACACCCCGCCCTTCGTGGCGTATCCGGTCACGGGCGGGATCACGTTCACCTTCGGCGGCGTGCGAGTGAACGACCGTGCGCAGGTGCTGAGCACGAGCTGGACGCCCATCGCCGGCCTCTATGCCTGCGGGGAAATGGTCGGCGGCCTCTTCCACGGCAACTACCCCGGCGGGACCGGGCTCATGTCGGGCGCGGTCTTCGGCCGCCTCGCCGGCACCCACGCTGCGATGGAGGGCAGCGTCTAGGGGAAGGGCGACGCATGGACGGTGCTGAAGCGCTTGAGCAGCACCTCCCCCGGCGCGAACCCGCGCCGCTTGCTGACGTCGGCACAGGTCGCGACGTGGACGGCCACCCGCGAAGCGTGCTTCGCCTTGGAGTAGCGTGCCGCCAGCGCCGCGGCAAAGCGCAGCGTGTCGCGCGGCGGCCGCTCGAGGCCGTCGGGATTGCGTATGAGCACGTGCGAACCGGATTCGGCGGCCACGTGCAGCCAGACGTCGCCGGGTTCCCCGAGCTCGAAGGTGAGCAGGTCATTGTCCGCCGCGGAGCGCCCGACGAGCACGGTCAAGCCGTCCGGTGAGACGAACCGGCGCGCCACCGACCGGCCCTGCCAGATCCCCTTTTCGGGATCCGAGGGCGGCGGCGGGCCCGAGCGGGCTGCGGTCATGCTAGAGCTTGTAGAATTTCCTCGCGTTGGCGGCCAGCACCTGTCGCTTGGCGCCGTCGGTCAGGTCGGTGCGGTCGGCCAGCTCCTTCACCGACTTCGGATAGCTGTGGTCCCAGTGCGGGAAATCTGACGCGTACATGATCCGGTCGTTGCCGACGTAGGCCAGCGCCTGCGGCAGCAGCGGCTCGTCGGCCTCACAGGAGAAGTAGATGGCATGACCGTGCACGATCTCGCTGGGCGGGGCCGTGAGGAGCTTGGCCTCCGCGTAGCCGCGCTTCTCGTACTCCTCGTCCATGCGCTGGAGGAAATACGGGATCCATCCCGATCCCGCCTCGAGATAGGCGATGCTGAGGTCCGGGAATCGCACGGGAACGCCGTCGAATATCATGGACGTGATCTGGCGAAGCTGGGCGAAGACGTGCGACACGGTGTGCGCCTGGATGAACTTCGGGAAGGGCTCGTGGCCGACGGCGTTCATGTCCGTCCCCGCGGCATGCACGGTGATCGGCACCCGCAGCCGCTGCGCCGCGGCGTAGATCGGATCGAAGCGCGAGTGGCCGAGCAGGTAGTAGCTGTCGGCCGACAGCATGCCGCCCACGAAGCCGAGCTCGCCCACGCACCGCTCGAGCTCCCGCGCGGCGGCGGCCGGGTCCTGGAGCGGCAGGAGCGCCACGCCCCGGAGCCGCGGGCTCTGGCTGGTCACGTCCTTGTAGAGCATGGTGTTGTAGGCGCGCGCGAGCGCCACCGCCCATTCGGGATCGCGGAGGAACGGCATGAAGAGCCCCAGCGTGGGATAGAGCACGGCCATGGCCATGCCGCCAGACTCGAGCGCGTCCAGCCACGACTTGCCGTCACCGGCCCAGTTGCCCTTGGTCCCCATCAGCCGGCGGTCCCACCCGTCCTGCGGGAAGAGCGGCGTCAGGAGCGGCCGCTTGCGATACGGCTCGTCGAGATGGCGCGCGATCTGCTCCCACGTCTCCGTCACATGGCCGTCGGCGTCGATGATCTCGAAACTCATGGCCGGAACCTCCAATCCTTGGCTTGCGTGATGATGAGGCTCGTCAGGGGCGCGGCGAGTTCCGGGCAGCGCGCCAGCGCGTCTCGGCCTCGTCGAAGCCGGGACCGCGGTCGATGAGCGGGAGGTCGCGGGCGCGCCGGCGGCGCTCGTCGTCCGTGGCCGTCTTGTCGATATCGAGCGTCGCCGCCTCCAGCACGACGCCGTAGTCCTCGAAGGCCCCGCGCCCGGTGACGAAGCCGCGCGCCACGTCCTGGCGCACGCGCTCGGGCTCGCGCTCGAGCGGATCACCCCAGCCGCCGCCACCGCAGGTCTCCAGGCGGAGGAGATCGCCACGCTTGAGCACGATGCCGTCGCCCAA
>JBKPBU010000034.1:0-4852 GCA_046727015.1 Candidatus Methylomirabilota bacterium
GCCGGCTGTCCGGCGCGCGTCGTGAGATCGCCCGCGTCGATGGTCAGCCCCTGGATGCGCCAGGTCGCGGGCGGCGAGACGGCCTCGTCGCGAAGGACGATGTTGCCGAGGACGAGGCCGAGCTTCTCCATCGTGAACTTCCACCGCGACGGCTTGGCCTTGGGATCGGCGGGTGGGATCAGGTCGAGAAGGTCGGAGAAGTTGAACTCGCGCGGGCCCGTGCGGACGAGATGAACCGTCGGCGACACGAGCCTGACTTCCTTGAGGCGGATATTCGACGCCAGCAAGGACGGCCAGGACCAGCGGGCTTCCATCCGCTCGAACTCCACGAAGGCCTTGCTCGGGTCGCGCTCCGCCAGACGGAAATTCTTGATCACCAGCCGGCCCGTGAAGAGGTTGAGGTCGATATCTTCGATGCTGGCGGCGCGGCCGGTCATGACCGGAATCCGGGTTATCGCCTGGCGACGGATCAGCTCCGGCAGCGCCCAGAGAAACGCGCCGCCCAGGAGCAGCAGGACGACGGCCACGGCCAGCCAGATCGTGCGGCGCCGGCTCACCGGCGGCCCCTACACCGGCGCCTGGCCGGACGACGGCGTGAGGAAGGTGTAGACACTCGTGAAGTCCCTCCGCCCGAGACCGTGGGACGAGGCCAGGCGGTAGACCTGCTGGGCGGCGGGCGCCACGAAGACCGGGATGCGGAGAGCACGGGCCGCATCCACCGCGAGCCCCACGTCCTTGCACATGAGATCGGTCATGAAGCCGGGGGCGTAGCCATTGGTGGAGGCGGCGCGCGCCACCAGTCCCGGGACGGGATGCATGTGCTCCATCAGCCAGGTATTGCCGGAGGACTTGGCGATCACGTCGGTGACGACCTTCGGGTCCACGCCGAATCCCTCGGCGATGCGGAAGGCCTCGCTGACCGCCACGGCGGCCACGCCGGCGATGAGGTTATTGCAGAGCTTGGCCACCTCGCCGCTACCCACGGGACCGACGTGAAAGACGTTGGCGCCCATCGCCTGCAGCGCCGGAAGCGCCGCCTGGAAGTCTTCCGGCGATGCGCCCACCATGATGGCCAGCGTCCCGTCGGTGGCGCGCGGCGTGCCGCCCGACACGGGCGCGTCGACGAAGCGGACGCCGCGCTCGGCCGCCGCCGCGGCGACGCGGCGCGAGGCGGCGGGGTCGATCGTGGACATGTCCACGCAGAGGGTGCCCTTGCGCGCCGCATTGACGACGCCGCCGTCGCCCATGTAGGCGGACTCCACGTGGGGTGAGGACGGCAGCATGGTGATCACGATGTCGGCGCCGGCCACGGCCTCCGCCGCGGAGGCGGCCGCCGTCATGCCCGCGGCGACTGCGGCCTGCACGGCGGCGGCATTGAGATCGTAGGCCGTGACGGCAAAGCCCTTCTTGAGCAGGTTCGTGGCCATCGGAAGTCCCATGGTGCCGACGCCGATGAATCCGATGCGGGTCATGTGGGATCTCCCGGTTTGCCGCTGGGTTCGAAGCTCTCCACGGTCGTCCTCCGACACGCCTCCCGTATACTACCGGCGCGATGCTCCTCGGCCTCGTCCTCGTCTGCCTGGCCGCCATGTCCTGGGGCACCACGGGATCCGTGATGATCCTGCTGACGAGGGACGGAACGCCGAGCCCTCTCCTGGTCGGCTGGGCGCGCATGGCGGTCGCCGCGCCCTGTCTCCTCCTCGCCACCGCTCTCGCAAAGTCCCCGGCGCGCGCGCCAAGGAACTGGCGCCCGCGCGATTGGACGAAGGCCGCGCTCCTCGGCGCGGCCATGGCCGCCTATCAGCTCTGCTACTTCTGGGCCGTGCCTCGCACCGGCGTGGCGCTGACCGCCTTGTTCGCCATCTGCTCGGCTCCGATCCTGATCGCCGCCGGCGCGGCGCTGTGGCTCAAGGAGCGCCCGACCCCGGCCGCGCGCCTCGCGCTGCTGCTCGCCGTCGCCGGCACCGCCCTGGTCCTCGCCGGCCCTCGCGCGCACGGCGCCGCTCCGGTCGGCTTCGCCGCGGGCGCGCTGGCCGCGCTCGGCGCGGGGGTATCTTACGCCGTGTACGCGCTGACAGCCAAGGGGCTTCTCCGTCGCATCGCGCCCCTGCCGCTCGCGGCGCTGACCTTCACGCTGGCCGCCATCCTGCTCACGCCCGTGGTCGTGCTCGAGCGCGGCGCGGCGGCGCAGCTCGTCAAGGGCTGGCCCCTCTTCCTGTACCTCGGCGTTGTCCCCACCGCCGTCGCCTACGTCGTCTTCGGCGCGGGGCTCAGGCGCGTGACCGCCACCGCCGCGGGCATCGCAACCCTGCTGGAGCCGCTGACGGCAGCGGCGCTCGGCGTCCTGGTCTTCGGCGAGCGCCTGGGCGCCGTGGGCTGGGCCGGCGCGGCGCTGCTGCTCGGAGCCCTCGGGCTCCTCGCGCGGTCCAGCTCAAAGAACGAGTGACAGCGACCCCGCCGCAAGACGGAAGACGCGCACCGGCTCTTCCACGTTTCTCAGCTCGCGCTCGCCCAGGTCCTCGAGGTCGAGCCAGCCGGAGAGCCGCCGTGCCGTCTCCGCTCCGATGAAGACGGAGTCGCCCGCGCCGAGGGCGGCCAGCCGCGCGGCGACGTTGGTCACCGCGCCCGAGGCCGTGTACGTCCAGCGCGTGCCTGCGGTGCCCTCGATCTTCGTGGCCCCCACCGCCGCCGCGCCGGAATTCACGCCCACGTGGAGGCGGATCGGCTCGTCGACGGCGCCCGCCTCACCGTTGATCTCCTCCGCCCGGCGCAGGATGCCGAGCGCCGCCTGGGCCGCGTTGCGCGCGTGCCGCTCCGGGTCCTCGTCCTGGAAGATGACCATGAGACCGTCGCCGGCGGTCTCGTTGACGTCTCCGCCGTTGCGCAGCACCTCGTCGAGGAAGGCGCCGAAGTAGCGCTCGACGACGACGTTGAGGCGGTCGGGGTCGTGCCGCTCCGACAGCCGGGTGTAGCCGGCGATGTCCACGAAGAGGACGGACACGTCCATCTCGCGCTTGGCGAGCTCCGGTGCGTCCGGCGCCTCCTCGATCAGCTCCTGGACCCTGCGCGGCACGAACTTCGACAGGCTCGTCCGGATGGACTCGAGGATCTCGACGCGGCGAAGCGTATCGCCGAGCCGCTGGTTGGCGTCTTCGAGCGCGGTGTACGCGCGGGCGTTCTCGAGCGCGACCGCGCTCTGGTTGACGAGCACGCGCAGCAGGCGCAGGTCATCCGTGGTGTAGGAGGCGCCCGAGCGCTTTTCGCCGAGGCCGAGAAAGCCCGTGACCCGGTCGCCGAAGAGCACGGGCATGACCAGCTCGGCCCCGAGGGCCCTCATCTGGGGCAGGCAGCCGTCGCGGCAGGAGCCCTGGCCCGGGTCGGCCTGGTGCTGGACGCGCGTGAGGGGCAGGCGCTCCTTGGCCAGGTGCCGGGCCAGCGAGGAGTCGGTGGCGATGAGGCCGCCCGCGCCCATGGGCCCGGCGCTGCCGACGACGACGCGGTAGCGCCCCTGTACCTCGTCGAGCAATGCCAGGGTCAGCCGCGACGGGTGAAAGGACTCGTCCACCGTTCGGCTGATGAGGCCGGCGATGCGATCGAGGTCCAGCACGGTGGTCATGGTCCCGGCGAGCCGCTCCAGAGAGCGCTGGACGTCGAGGCGCTGGCGGAAGAAGAGGCGATCCACCACGCGTTGGGCTCGAACGTAGACGGGGTTGAGGAAAAGCACGACGGCAAGCGCCAGCACGACGGCAGTGGTGAGTGGGCTCTCCCCCATCCCAAGCCGCGTGAAGACGACGTTGAGCCCGGTGATGGCTCCCGCGTAGGCCGCGATCACGACGCCGGTCACCAGCCCGTAGATGGTGCCCAGGCGAACAACCGCGCGCACGTCGAAGAGGTCGTAGCGCACCATCGCGTACGCCACCGCGACGGGAAAGAGGAAGTCGAGCTTCCAGAGCAGGTTCAGATAGGGCACCGTCATGCCCGTCACCGCCTCGATCGTCGTGCCGAGCACGGGCGCGAGCTGTCCCAGCGCGAAGCCCGCGAGCAGCACCCGGGCGCGCTGTCGGGCCAGCGCGCTCGACCCGCCATACGCCGTCATCGCGAGCGCGACGATCAGGACGACGAGCGACGAGACCCAGTACACGGCGCCGACGATTGGAATCAGCACGAGCTCGCTCGGCGAAACGCCGGCGTGGCCCATCTGGAGGTGGCCCATCTGGAGGAGGAGGGCCAGCATGGCCGAGGCTCCGTAGGCCAACCAGATGACGCGCGGGTGGCGCAGGGCCCAGGGGCGCGGCTCGGGGAAGCTCTGCGCCAGGTGCAGGTAGAGCGCGGGCGAAAAGGCCCACGCGGTGAGGAAGACCGCATCGAAGCGGTAGGTGCTGACGGCGTCGCGGTAGAGCGCAGCCGTCACGGACCAGATGACGCAGAAGAGCAGGAACACGCGCACGTCGGGGGCGTCCGGCTTGAGGACGAGGACGGCGGCGCCGAGCCCGAGGAAGAGCAAGCCCGGCAGCAGCCCCTCCAGCAGGAAGCGCGCGAAGTCGCGGGCGGGCTCCACCTTGCTCGCAATGTCCGCCTCGACGAGGCTGCCGCGGCGGTTCACGAGATAGTGGAAGGTCGTGCCCGGCGGATGTCGCCGGACCTCATCGTGGATCTCCTGGCCGGAGGCGAGGATGCGGCCGTCCATGGCGCGCACGAAATCGAACGGCTCCAGCACGCCCCGCTCCACGCCGAGCCCCACGAGGAGGTTGTCCATCACCGAGAATCCCGGGTACGACTTGCCGACGCACCGCCAGGCATCGACCGTCGTCCACACCACGAGGCTGAGGGCGAGGGCCAGCACTGTCCACCA